>QHZM01000111.1 GCA_003224665.1 Acidobacteriota bacterium | reverse complement strand
CAGTTCGGTCATACGCGAATGCCGAGGGGTTGCTTATATAGCAGTTACTCCCGCCAATGCAAGCGAGGTACTGGTGGTTCTAAGAGCTTGGCTTTGAGGTGGTAGCTCAGACGTTTACGCTTTCTTTGCTTGCGGTTGAGATCCACAAAGCTACGACCCGCGGACCCCGCTGAGCGGGGTCCGCGCTACAAGGGCGTCGAACGCGCGTGAAGCGACGATCGGCCCCCCCGGCGAAATACTGGATTGCACTCTTGCGCCCGGCGCGTTAAGATGCTTTCCGACGGTTTGGCTGCGCGAGCGCGCAGCAAGGGCCAGGCCGGCCCCGGAGGGGGCCAAAACATGTGGTGGGATAAGATACCGCGGTTGACGCCGCAAAAATATTCAAGTCCGGTGAATCCCTCGCCTGCGAGGACGAAGTGGGAGAACCCGGCGACGGATGCCGTGACGAGAAAGCCCGGCGCCGCGCCTCACAATCCCGGCCAGACGTATCTCGGCCGCTCGGTTGTGCTTCATGGCGAGCTGACGGGCAGTGAAGACTTGCTGATCGAAGCGCGGTTTGAAGGCAACATCACGCTTCAGGAAAACATCCTGACGGTCGGGCCGGAGGCGCAGGTGAAGGGCGAGATCCGCGCCCGGCACGTCGTCGTCCACGGCTCGGTGGAGGGCAACGTCTCCTCCCGCGAGAAGATTGAAATCCACAAGAGCGGACACGTCGTCGGCGACCTGCACGCCGCGTCCATCTCCATCGAAGAAGGCGCCTACTTCAAGGGCAACATTGCCATCGTGCGCACGGAGGAGGAGGCGGCGGAAAAATCCGGCGCCGCCCCAAGCGCCGTCAAGTCTGAGGCCCGCGCCCGCAAAGAAATCGGAGTGATGCGCCTCGACGAAAGCCACGGGTTTCAGAGATAACCGCTAAAAGGGAAGCGGGAGCCGATTTCCGCGACCGGCCTGTTCCGGCGTGCTTTGAGCGCCTGGTCATGGGAGAGGTCGTGAAGTGGAATGGCATTGAGCGGGACCCAACGAGTCTTCAGCAAAGCACTCCACCCCGGAGCCTCTGCTCCGCTCTCGAGCCACGCCCTCGAGTGGATGTGGCAACAACTGCGCGACGTCCGTAACCCCCACGTGCTCGACTGCGGGCCCGTGTCGCCGTCCACGGTGGAAGTCCTGCTGCGGCGTAGCGCGAAAATTTACGTCGCGGACCTCATCGCGCCGGCGCGGCGCTCCGACGACAGGTTCTGGGACCGGCAGTCCAAAGTCCCGAAATTCCGCCTTGACGTCTTCCTGGCGCAACTCCCGAAAATCCCGTCAAATTCGCTCTCCGCGGTGTTCTGCTGGCAACTCTTCGATTTGGTGCCCCGCGAGGCGCTGCCCGGACTCTTCGAGCGGCTGTGCTCGTACCTCAAGCCCGGCGGCGCTCTCTTCTGCCTGCTTCGCGAGCCTTACGTGGCCACCGGCGCCGACACGACGTGGTGGCTCGGAGGCCCGACGCTGCTCGTCTCAGGACCGCCCGGCAAGCAGCGCTTCCCTTACCCCGCGGTGACTAACCGCGAAATGGAACGCCTGGCCCCGGGCTCTGCTTCCAAAACATTCCTGACGCGCTCCGGACGGCGAGAGGTACTCGCAATCATCGGGTGAGCGCCTCCGCACCGAGCGAATTCACCGGCAAACTTCTATCCACCAGGGATAATTGTCCCTGCGAGCGGCGCGGCAGGATGCACTCCACGCTGGCGCCGACCGACGGGGTAAAGAACAACCGGAGAGGACTCTAGTCCTAATTTGCACGCCTCAGAAACCAGGCCAAATCAGCAACCGGCTCGGTGCCCTCGACCGAATTAGACGTTGCCGAACTTCTTAGCCGTTGATGAAAATACGGGGAAGAAACCTCACTGCAAATACCCCTATTTTTCGTGGCGAAATGGACATTTTGCCGCCCGGAAAAGGCAGCGAAGAGGTGATCGCGTAGAATGGATGTTTTACTTTAGATTAAGCTGACTAATCTATGGAAGATAAACGCTTTAGCTTGAGGACCTTTGCTGCATCATCCGGCTAGGGTTGGCGCCTGGGAGCCTGGCCACCATTGCAGCCGCAAGGTGACGGGATAAGTGAGACGGATGAAACAATTGGTGTCAGGCGGCAAGTGCACGTCGTTCCCGCGAGGCTACAAGATGTCGTAGCTGACGAGCGTTGCAGCTCCAATGGGGATGATGGTGCCGAGTGCTGCCGACCCGGCGACCGCTCCCTTCACGGTCCCGAATGCGCCCAGAGCGACCAGCCCGCCAGCCACTCCTTTCCAGGAGAACGACCCGGCGCCTTTCACGTAGCCTTCGGGATCGAGCCGAGTCCTAAAGCGGCGCGGGACATCGAGCGATGCAAGCACGGCTTTAACCGGCTCGGCTTGGCCGTCGGGGAGAGCAATCCGGTCGAACCGGAGCGCCAGCTCGGCAGGGCGATGCAGGTGGCCCGCATTTCGAATCCTGGTGATCCGGCCGTCAAGTAATGTTCCCGGAGGGAGGGCAATCCGGCCGTCGATGTACAGGGGCTGGCTGATCCGAGCCTCGACGAAGTCGCCAACGTGGCTGACCCGCGAGTGGATTCCCGAAAGCAGTTCCGCCGCAACCTCAGTTTGAGCCGGAATGGTGATGGTCACGACCGGTGTGGCACTGGAAACGATTTCGGAAGCAGCCGCCATTCGATGGGTTAGTCCCGGGGGAGGGGAAGAGTCTTCCGCTCGGGTCGAGGGCACAAGGAGAATAAGCGCTGTGACGGCGATCATCAGATTTCTCATGTTAAGAAGACCTCGCCGGGTTGCGGTCAGGAGCGGGCTCCTGTTACCTCGCCTGGAATTTCTGCCGTGAGTTTCGAAATTCCTTTAGCGATACGGATTCCCACCTTCGCGAGGTGACATGATTCTCCCGCTGAGCGCGACAGAAATCAAGCCTTGAATGCGGCGGCTCTCATCGCCTGAAACAAAAAGGCCCAACCGCAAGGGTTGGGCCAGGATTGTAACTTAGCGGACGCTGACTACCCGACCTTGGTGACTTTGTCGGCCTGAGGTCCTTTCTGACCTTGCACGACCTCAAACTCGACGACGTCGCCCTCCTGCAGGGTTTTAAAGCCTTCACCTTGAATGGCCGAGTAGTGAACGAAGACGTCAGCTCCGCCCTCCTGGCCGATGAAGCCGTAACCCTTGCTGTTGTTAAACCACTTCACCTTACCTTGAAGTCTTGCCACTTCCGTTCCTCCTTAATTTGCTATGTGGTCGACGATCCATCGGTCGGCGGTAAAAGCAAAAGGCCGAGAACCCTAGGGCTCCCGGCCCCAATCCTTAGCCCCTCGTTTCCGATGCGACCACCGATCAGACTCCCTGCATATAAATAACTGCAGGGACGCGTTATTGTCAAGAAAATATTGTGTTTCTCCATCCACGCCGCGCGTCGCTCCTGGCTTCGAAGTTGCAGGCATTGAACAGCCAGAGAAGTCCCACCAAGGTCTTACCGTCTTGGATTTTTCCTCTTGCAACCATCTTTTTCAGCTCGATCCGCGTGAAGGAACCAAGTTCAAGGACTTCGTCCGGCTCAGGTGCCGCCCTCGATTTCGTCAGGCCGCGAGCTTCAACCAGGCTCATGCGTTCGGTCAGGAAGCCGGGACTGGGATAAAAATCGAAAAGACGTCGGAGCGTCCTGGCCCGGTAGCCGGTCTCCTCCTTGAGCTCGCGGCGCGCGCCTTTTTCGACGGATTCTCCCGGCTCGATCCCGCCCGCCACGAGTTCCCAGAGCCAGCGTCGCGCGGCATATCGGTACTGGCGCACGAGGAGCAGTCGGCCGTCGTCGAGGTGCGCCAAGACCACCGCGGATCCGCCATGGACCACCACCTCGCGGTCTGCCGTGACGCCGCTCGGCTCTTTGATGCGATCAATTTCGAGCTGGACTATCTTGCCTCGGTAAACAGTCTTTCGGCCGAAGACGCGGAGACGCCGATGCACGCGAGGAATTCCTCTGGGGTGGCAGTGGTCGAATAAGCTGAGAAAGCAAAGACCGGCGCCGGCCGCGGGTTCACTTCAGCGGGCGCCAACGAGCGACCCCTCGAGCCAAGAAGGCCGGGCCGTCTCAATGCGCCAATTCGATCTTCTCGATTAAAGCTTTGGCGTCTTTGGCATCCGCCGCAGCTTTAAGCGTCTTGCGGCTCTCATCGAGTTTCTCTTTGAGCTTCGTGTAAGTGTCGCGCTTGGCCTTGTAGGACTCGATTTCCTCCTTGGTGGCGGTCGTGTCCTGCGTCGCCTTGTCGAGGCAACTGACCAAGCCGCTCACCGAGGTGTAGAAAAATGTCAGCTTATTCTGGCAACTGTTCCGGTGGTAGGCTTTTTGAAAATCCCCAAGACTTTCCTTTTTGATCGTGTCGACAAGCTCGGTAAGAGTCTTCTTGTTCTCGTTGACCATCATCTCATCGTCCTGGCATGCCTGCGCGAGCCCTGACCGCGGGCAGAGCAAGATCACCGAGCAGGCCCCAACCAACAAGGAGATTTTAAATATCCGTCTCATGGCTGCCCCTCGCATGTTGACGTCTACGTTGCGTGCGGTGTCCCCCAAAATTGTCATCGTCCGGACACCTCGGAATTTCAAACTGGCCGCCATGTTAGCACAATGACTTAATCTTGTCGTGGCAAACGTCGTGGGGTCCGGGCCTGTGGCCCCGAGGCGGGTGATGCGCTTCGACTTCTGCCGAAAATCCGCCGGGACTGTTATACTATGGAGCTAACCGTTAATCTTGGACTTGGCTGGACGAAGTGAAGGAATCGTTGCAGAAAATTACGACTCTGGTTGTCGATGACGAGCAGCCCGCCCGTGACGAACTGGCGTTCCTGCTGAAGGGCTTTCCTGACGTGGAAGTGGTAGGGCAGGGAAGGAACGGCCCCGAAGCGGTGAACCTGATCCGGGAGCTCACTCCCCGTCTTGTCTTCCTTGACGTCCAGATGCCCGGGCTCGACGGCATCGGGGTCATCAAGAAACTGCTCGAGAAGAAAATCCGGCTTCCCCTCTTCGTTTTTGCCACGGCTTACGATCACTATGCGGTCCAGGCTTTCGAAGTCAACGCTCTCGACTATGTGCTGAAGCCCATTGCGCGCTCGCGGCTCGAGAAAGCCATCGTCAAGGCCCGGCGAATGGTTGAAAATTCGGCTTCCACCCAGGAAAAACTCGACCGTCTGGTCCGGATGGTGGAGGATCGCCCCATCGCGCAGAAGTCCAAGTTGGTGGCCAAGAGCGGCGGACGACTCATCCTGATTGATTCCGACGACATCATCTACGCCAGCATCCAGGACGGCGTGATCAGCATTGTGACGAAGGACATCGAAGGGCAGTCGAATTTCCGGACTGTCGAAGAACTGCAAGGCAACCTCGATCCCCGGACCTTTTGGCGCGTGCACCGCTCTTACCTGGTCAACGTCAACCGGATCAAAGAAGTTGTGCCCTGGTTCAAGAGTTCGTACCAGCTCCGAATGACCGACCGCAGGCAGACTGAAATCCCCGTGAGCCGCGCCCAGACCCGCAAGCTGAGAGAGCTCTTGAATCTGTAATTACGCTCCCGCCTCCGCAAGCTCCTTCCTGCGTTTTGAGAAATCACTCGACTAGCGAGACGCGCCGGCGAAGTAGTTGCGGATGGCATTGACCAGCCCCGGGACGGTGGACTCAGTTGCTTCCACGGCCACCTTGAGGCCCAATTTGCGAAGGGTGGCGGAGGTGACGGGCCCTATCGAAGCGCACAGCGCTCCTTGGATGGCCTGCGTGACGCTGTGTGCCCGGAGCAATTTGACGAAATTCGACGCGGTGGATGAACTCGTGAAAGTGATCAAGTCCGGCGGTGGTGTAAGGAGGCGCACGAGTTCGCCCTGCTCGAAGTCCGGCGGCACGGTCTCATAGGCAACAACGACCTCCACCCGGGCCCCTCGCCCGGCCAGGACGCGAGGTACAAGGTCGCGCGCCACTCTTGCGCGCGGCATCAGGAAGGATTTTCCGCGCACGTCCTGGTTGGCCAGGGCTTCGAGCAGACCCTCGGCCTGGTAGCGGGAAGGCACGAAATCCACGCGCACGCCGGTTTTCGCAAACTCGGCGGCGGTGGCCGCGCCGATGGCTCCGATCTTCAAACCTTTCAGGTCGCGGACGTCCCGATTGGAGGCCGGCAATCGCGAAAGGAACTTGCGGACACCGTTCGCAGAAGTCACGAGCAAATAATCGAATTCGTTCAAACGCCGAATCGCCTGGTCGATCTGCTCCCAGCTTTGCGGGTCGCGGATCTGGATCGTCGGGAGCTCAATCGCCTGCGCGCCCAGCGCTTCCAAGGCTTCACTCAAAACGCTTGCCTGCTCGCGCTCTCGAGTGACGACCACACGCTTGCCGAAAAGGGGTAAGCGCTCAAACCAGTTGAGCTGTTCGCGCAGCCGAACCACTTCGCCTACGATCAAAAGCGCGGGCGGCTGAAAGCTTGCGCCCTTCGCGGCAATACCATCCAGAGTCCCCGTGATAACTCGCTGCATCGGACGGGTTCCCCAGTGGATGGCGGCGGCAGGCGTATGCGCGTCGCGGCCGTGCTGGATGAGGGCTGCGGCGATTCCTTCAAGGTTTCTGACGCCCATGAAAAAGACGAGCGTCCCTTGACCACTGGCGAGACTCGGCCAGTCGAGTGCAGGCACGGATTTCGCCGGGTCCTCGTGGCCAGTGACGAAGGTTACGCAAGAAGTCAGTTCGCGGTGCGTGACTGGAATGCCCGCATAAGCCGGCACCGCGAAGCCCGAGGAAACTCCGGGCACGACTTCAAAAGTGATGCCGGCCTTCACCAGCTCCAGTGCTTCCTCGCCGCCGCGCCCGAAAACAAACGGGTCGCCGCCTTTTAAACGAGCCACGACCCTGCCTTCACGCGCTTTTGAGATAAGGAGCCTGTTGATTTCCGCTTGCCGGGCCGCGGGGTCAGCACCACGCCTTCCAGCAAAAATCCGCTCGCAGCCGGGGCGCGCATAGCGTAGCAGGACCTCGTTCGCCAGGCGGTCGTAGATCACGCAGTCGGCCCGCTCGAGCACCGCCTTGCCCTTCAGCGTGAACAAGCCAGGATCGCCGGGACCGGCGCCGACAAGATAGACCTTGCCGCTCATAAAAGTCCATGGGCGGAACTTTGGAGTCCGCGTGGATGCTCGGAGGTGATGTGGCGGTTTCGTTACCCTGCGTGCCCCCGCTTCCAGGGCAGAGTTCGTGGCGCAGGGGAAATCATCGGCCGAGCGGCTCGCCACGAGCCCGACCATTCGCAACTCGTTGCCTTCGGCGACGGCGTGGGCGGCAATGGGGACCTGACACCCGCCGCCAAGGTGCCGGAGAGTGGCCCGCTCCGCGCGAACAGCGATGTGGGTGGCCTCGTGTTCGAGCGGTCCGACCACGCGCTCGACCCGCGCGTCACCGCGACGAATTTCGATGGCCAGCGCTCCCTGGCCCACGGCAGGGCACATCTCTTCGATCGAAAAGATGGAGGTGACGCGACCAGAAAGGCCCAGCCGGCGGAGTCCCGCCGCGGCCAGGACCAGCGCGTCAAACTCGCCGCGGTCGAGCTTCTTAAGCCGCGTGTCGAGGTTCCCTCGAATCGGGACCACTTCGAGGTTGGGGTGCAGCGCGCGCAACTGGCACTCCCGACGCAAGCTGCTCGTCGCTACCCGCGAGCCCGCGGACAACGAATCGAACGGCTGGCCGTTCCTTGAGACGAAGACGTCCCGCGCATCCTCGCGCTCGGGCACCGCGGCAACCGTCAGCCCATCGGGCTGGTCCGTGGGAAGGTCTTTCAAGCTGTGAACGGCGAGGTCAACCAGTCCTTCCGCCAACTCTTCCTCGATTTCCTTGATGAACAGCCCCTTCGTCCCGGACATCGCGAGCGACGCGGTCGCAAGCTTGTCGCCGGTCGTTTTGATGAGTTTGATTTCGGCGGAGTGCCCCAGCGCGGTCAGCTGCTCTTTGACCCACGTCGCTTGCCATACCGCAAGCTTGCTCCCGCGCGCGCCGACAACGATTTTCATTGGACTCCGATTTGAAGTTCAAAGCCGGGAACCGAGGGCGGCTGTTCCATTTTGGTTTTGCTCCGATCTCTCGGCCGGCTCAGTCTCCGACTCCAAAGATTTTTCGGATCAACTGCACCAGAGTGCCCTGTTCCGGTCCTCCGGCGCGGCTCTTGAGCTCCGTGATAGGCCCGTGGAGGATTTTATTAACGATGCCGCGAAGGAGCGCGTCCACGGCTTCGCGCTGGTCGGGCGTCATGGGGCCCAGGCGGCTTCCGAAGCGCTCCATTTCGCTCTGCCGGATCTGCTCGAGGCGTCGCTCGAGCGCCTTGATGGTGGGGACCACGTCGTTCGACGCCAGCCGCCGCATCATTTTCTGGACTTCTTGCCGGACGATTTCTTCCGCCCACACCGCTTCGCGTTCTCGCTGCTTCCGGTTCGCCTCGACCACCTGCTCGAGGTCGTCGATGTCGTAGACGAAAGCGTTCTCCAGCTCGTTGACCGCCGGGTCGATGTCGCGAGGCACGGCAATGTCAATGAAAAAGATGGGCCGGTTCTT
>QHZM01000511.1 GCA_003224665.1 Acidobacteriota bacterium | reverse complement strand
GCGCAATCCGCGAAATCGCTCCTCGGATTACCCTTCAGGGCGTTGATGAAAAACTGGACGCGCGGGGACAGGTTGTTTCACCCGGGTTTGTGGACCTCCACGTCCACCTGCGCGAACCGGGTGGCGAGAATTCCGAGACCCTTGAATCGGGGCTTTCCGCGGCAGTGGCCGGGGGTTTCACCGCGGTCTGTCCGATGCCCAACACCGACCCTGTCAATGACTCTCCCGAATCGACCCGGGCGATGATTGACAAGGCTCAACGTCTGGGCCTCGCCCGAGTGTTTCCGATCGCGGCGGTCTCGGTTCGCAGCGCGGGAGAAGAGCTCACCGACTTTGCCGGTCTCGTCGTCGCAGGCGCTGTGGCGTTCTCCGACGATGGCCGGCCCGTCAAAACGGCAGCGCTCATGAAGCAGGCGCTCGAAAAGGCTCAGGGACTTGCAGTCCCTGTCGTTGACCACTGCGAGGACACCAACTTGAGCGCCGGCGGCGTGATGAACGAAAGTCCTGTCTCGAGACGACTGAACCTGAAGGGGATTCCCAACAGTGCTGAGGAAGTTTGCATTGCCCGCGATTTAGATTTGGCGGAAGCGACGGGGACCCACTTGCACATCGCGCACCTGTCGACCGGTCGCGGCCTGGAGATGGTCCGCGCGGCAAAGCGACGCGGGGTCCGCGTCACCTGTGAAGTCACGCCGCACCATTTCACTCTGAGCGATGAAACTGTGGCGGAGTGCGGGACGAACGCTAAGATGAATCCTCCGCTTCGAAGCCTCTCCGATGTCGAAGCCCTCCGGACGGAACTGGTCCATCCGGGCAGGATCTCGCTCTGGCATCTCATTTCACTGCTGAGTGCAGGTCCGGCGCGGGTCGTCCATAAGCCGCTGGGCCGCCTGAGAGTCGGCGGCGAGGCGGACATCACCTTGTTCAATCCCCAGCTCGAATGGACTTACCAGGCAGCCCAGGGCCGGTCCAAAAGCCGCAACTCGCCGTTCGACGGCTGGAAACTGAAAGGCGCCGTCACGGCTACGATCGTCGCCGGGAAGCTCGTTTACCGTCGCCCGCTGTGATGCGGAATCACCGAGTAACCTGGAAAAGGTCCGTGGCTTGACTGGGGATTTTCGTCCTTTTGGGCGGGTCGGGAGCGAGCAAACGGTCCGGTTAAAGGCGAGAGGTGACGACCGGCAACTCCACATGGGAAGGAAAGCGCTCGCAGTGATACACACGCTGCGTTGCTGTCTGGTAGTCGGACTGCGTGGCCGCGAAGATATTCGGGACAAACTTATGCGGGTTCCGGTCGATCACGGGAAACCAGGTGCTCTGCACCTGGACCATGATCCGGTGGCCTTTCACAAAGCAGTGATTGTTCCCGTGAAGATCGATGGAGTATTCGGTGACTTGGCCGGGCACGACGGGCTCCGGCCTCTCGAAGCTGTTGCGGAAGCGGGCGCGCAGGACTTCGTCGGCGACCATGAGCTGGTATCCGCCCATCGAGGGGTCTTTCGGGTAGTTCTCAGGATAAACGTCGATGAGTTTCACGATCCAGTCGCTGTCCGTGCCTGACGTCGAAGCGTAGAGATGGGCTACGATGTCTCCCGTGACCGCCACGTCTTCATTCAATGGATCGGTTACCCAACTCAGGACATCCGGGCGAAGGTGAACAAAGCGTTGGTCTTCAACCAGCCACACTGGCCAGCCGGGCCCAGGATATGTCGGCTCGATGGGGCGGCGTCGGTAAGGGACGGGACGGGCAGGGTCGGAAACGTAGCTATCAAATTCTTGTTCCCCGGTTTTTTCCCTTTTCGGCTGCGGCGGATCGAAAGACAGCCGGCCGGACTCGTGGAAATAGAGTTTGCGTTCGACTACATTCCGGCGCGGCGGCCATCGATCGTCCAATTCCCATTTGTTTGACCCGGTCTGAAAGGTCAGTGCTTCGTCCAGCGGCAGTTTCCCCTTGTCTTTCAACCAGTAGGCGAACCACGCTGCCTGGATTTTTTCCCGGAAGTACTTGCCGGTATCGCCTTCGAAATCGATCTTGCCCAGGTTTCGGCCGTCGCCGCGAGCCCAGCCCCCGTGATTCCACGGGCCCACAACGAGATAGTTCATATGGCTCGAATCGTTCTTCTCAAGTGTCTCGTAAATTTTTAAAGGGCCGTAGAAGTCCTCCTGGTCCCACCAGCCCGCAACGTTCAAGTCGGGCACCTTCAGCGTTTTCAAGCTCGCCAGATAAGGCTCAAAGGCTTGCCTTTGCCAGAATTCGTCGTCATTAGGATGCGCGACAAAATCATTCCAACTCGGGATAGAGCCGTGGAAGAATTTCTCGTTGGCGTTCGACAGCGGTCCCAGCTTCAGGTACCACTCAAAGGTGTCGTACAGGTCGAACTTGAAATGGAAATTCGTTTTCGATGTCTCCATCAGGGCTGAATACTCAAATCCGTAGCTCAAGCGGAACGCGCCGTTGTGGTGGAAATCATCGCCAAGAAACTGATCGGCCGGTGAAGCTTGCTCAGAGACGGCCTTGAGCGCGGGGTGAGGGTCGAGCATCGCCATCACCGTCAGCCAGCCGCCATAGGAGATCCCCAGGACGCCAACGCGGCCGTTATGGCGGGGAACATTTTTCAGCAGCCAGTCGATCGTATCGTAGGTGTCCGTGCTCTCATCGGTTGCCTTCGGATCGTTTCCGTCGCGGGGCTGGCGGAACATCACAAACTTGCCCTCCGACTTAAAGGACGCCATAAGGCGTCCGCTCGAAGATGAATGGGAGCGGCTCAGTGGAGTTCTTCGGGACGTAGATTTCCGTGTGCAATCGCACGCCGTCGCGCATCGGGATGAAGACGTCGAGTTTTTTAAACATCTGGCTGAAGTCCGTTCCCGACTGGGCGAGTTGAGTTGGGGTGAAAAGTGAGAGGGATACCGCGATCGTAAGGAGCGCCGATAACGCAACCTTGTGTCTCATCGGCATTCGAGGTGCGAGGTCCTTTGTCGTCGCGACATCAGGGGGGCGGAAGTGGCCGGCTGCCCGGTTTCGTGGCAGGAGTCCCTTTCTTGCAAAGGGGACAGTCCGCCGGCTCGTAGTTCCGCACGTCGAGGTTGAGGAGTGCCGCACTGGGCAAATCCCACCGCGTCTCGCCGTCGCTCCGGTCGACCAGCGCGCCGACCCCGACCACTCGTCCGCCTGCCTGCTCCACGCACGTAATGGTCTCACGCGTTGACCCGCCGGTCGTCATCACGTCCTCGACGACGATGATAGGCTCGGCCGCGGCGAAACTGAATCCCCTGCGCAAGGCCATCACGCCGTCCTGGCGCTCGGTGAAGACCGCGCGAGCACCGAGGGCGCGGGCGACCTCATGCGCCACGATCACGCCGCCCAGGGCCGGGGCCGCGACCGCAGAAGCGCGCAGGTAACGAAGTTTTGCCGCGAGCTCCGAGCACAGTTGTTCGGCGACCGGGGGGTGCTGCAAGACAAGGGCACACTGGATATAAAGGTCACTATGAAGGCCGGAGGAAAGAATAAAGTGGCCCTCGAGGAGAGCGGAGTGCTTTCGAAAAGTTTGCAAGATTTCGTCCTCGGTCATGGTTTCGAAACGGATGCCCGGGAAGCTCCCTGTTCCATCTCTTTAACGATTGCTTCCGCCGCCTCTACGGCGTCCGGAGCCTCCGTGATGGGCCGGCCCACAACGAGGTAGTCAGCGCCCGCCTGAATGGCGTATTCGGGTGTCGTAAAACGGGTCTGATCGTCACTTGAAACGGACCCTGCGCCTCCCGCGCCAGACGCTGCGGGGCGTATGCCCGGGGTAATGATTGCGAAGCGAGGCCCGCAAGCGCGGCGCAAGGCCGCAACTTCTCGCGGCGAGGCGACCACGCCGTCGAGCCCTGCCTTTTGCGCCAGGCGGGCGAGGCGAACGACAAAGTCTTCCGGGGTATCGTCGGCGAGGCCGAGCTCTGAGAGGTCTCGAGCGTCGAGGCTCGTGAGCACGGCTACGGCCAGCACGAGCGGCGGGGACGCGCCGGGGCGCCTGCGGCCGGCCGACCTCACGCCTTCCAGCGCCGCCTCCATCATCTTGCGCCCGCCTGAGGCATGGACGTTAAACATGCTCACGCCCAGCTGAGCGGCTTCTCGCGCCGCAGCACGCACGGTGTTTGGGATATCGTGGAACTTCAAATCGAGAAAAACTCTTTCGCCCCGCGCGAGAAGGTAGCGTGCCAGGACCGGGCCTTCGGCCGTGAAGAGTTCCGAACCCACCTTGAACATGCCGACGCGGCCGTGCAGCCGGTCGGCCATCCGGGCGGCGGCCTCAGCGGTCGGAAAGTCCAAGGCAACAATCAGTCTTTCTTTCGCGGGCAGGCTGGTCTGGGCGGGCATCGAGGCCATTCTAGTGGATGCGAGGAGAAAGTTGAAAGGGAAATTGGGTCCGAGGACTCGATGGCGAGCCGCGCAG
>QHZM01000110.1 GCA_003224665.1 Acidobacteriota bacterium | reverse complement strand
GCGGCGGGAACACGTTTTTCGCGTCGCCTTGTCGCTGGCCAACGTGGGCACGTTTGGGAACCTGAAGCCGAGGGAGCGCTTGTACTGACCAGCCATCAGCAGTCAGCTATCAGCTTTCAGCTCAGAGCGAAAATGCTGACTGGCATGAGGAAATTGCTGTGACGGTGCCGGAACGAGTGGCGGAATTTTTAAGGAACCGCTGAGGGTCGGGTAATTGTGACGATTGCATAACACAGGAGGTTGGACTGGAAAGAAGGCAACAAGTTCAATAGGCAACGAAACCATCAGGTCTAACTGCTGAATTCACTCGTCACGAAGGAATATGCTGCTTGTGAGGCGGGTGACTTAAAGCTGATATTTCAAACCTCGGGAGTCACTTTTGAGAGCCTTCAGGGACTTGAAAGTCTGGCGCAAGGCCCACGCCCTCACCTTGGCAGTTTACAAAGCCACCGTCGCTTTTCCGAAAGAATTGACTTCGAGTTCCGGCGGTTCGCCCTGGGCACCCTGCGGCGGGAACACGTTTTTCGCGTCGCCTTGTCGCTGGCCAACGTGGGCACTTTTGGGAACCTGAAGCCGAGGGAGCGCTTGTACTGATTATTCGCGATGCGCGGCGGGTGGGCCTCGGCCGCTCACCCGGCGTTTGAGCGATGGCAATGATCTTCACCTTGGTTTAGTAACAATGTCATTCCCTACGCACCGGCTTCGCCGTCTTCGTCGCACCGAAGCCCTCCGCGGCCTGTTTCAGGAGACTCGCCTGACGGCGCGCTGTTTTGTCTATCCGCTGTTTGTTTGCCCGGGCACCAGGGTGAAGGACGAAATCGCGTCGATGCCCGGGAATTTCCGCTGGTCAGTGGACCTCGTGGCGGAGGAGTGCAAGTCCGCAAGCGACCTGGGGATTCCGGCCGTGCTCCTTTTCGGCATCCCGGAGAAAAAAGACGAGACAGGCTCGGGCGCCTACGATGCTGACGGCATCGTGCAGCGGGCAGTGCGCGCGATCAAGAAGGCCGTACCGAATCTCCTGGTGATCTGCGACGTATGCCTCTGCGAATACACCAGCCACGGCCACTGCGGAGTGGTGAAGAACGGGGAAATCCAAAACGATCCGACGCTGGAGTTGCTGGCCAGGACCGCCATCAGCCAGGTCCAGGCCGGAGCGGACATCGTCGCTCCCTCGGACATGATGGACGGGCGCGTGGGACGCATTCGCGCCGAGCTCGACGCCCGGGGACTTACAGAGGTCCCGATCCTCGCCTATTCGGCCAAATACGCCTCGGCATTCTACGGGCCTTTCCGCGAGGCGGCCGACTCGACGCCCCAGTTCGGCGACCGCAAGTCGCACCAGATGGACCCCGCCAACCAGCGAGAGGCGTTGCGCGAAATCGAGCTCGATATCGAGGAAGGCGCGGACATCGTCATGATCAAGCCGGCGCTGCCCTATCTCGACATCATCGCCCTGGCGCGCCGTCGCTTTGACGTTCCCATCGCGGCGTATCAAGTGAGCGGAGAATATTCGCTGATCGAAGCGGCCGCGAGGCTCGGCTGGGTGGACCGCCAGAGGCTTATGATGGAGACCTTGCTTGCTATCCGGCGGGCCGGCGCGGACGTTATTCTGACTTACTTCGCAAAGGAGGCGGCCCGGTTGCTCGGCTGCTAGGACGGCCCGGTGCTCCAGAGTTCGAGGAGGCCCCGGGCGCATTAAAGACTTCCTTCGGAAACGCCCATACCCCAGACCTTCACGGCAACATTGCGGTCACGCGTGCTGATTCGACGGTTATTCCCCAGGCTTCTTGTCGGCCTTCTCGCGCTTGTCGCGCCGTGCTTTTTCCCGCGGGAGGCCGTGGCGAAAGAGCCCGGCGAAATTGGTCCGCGCGAGCTGCGCCGGCGCATCGAGGCCATCCTCGGGCAGGCGGAGGCGCGCCGCGGGTCTTGGGGCATTAAAGTTATCCGACTACCCGACGGGAAGGTGCTCTACGCCCGGAATTCCGACCATCTGTTCCAGCCCGCCTCTAACATGAAATTGTTCACGACCGCGGCTGCGACTGAGAAGCTCGGGCCGGACTTCGTTTTCCACACTACGGTTGAAAGTGACGCGCCGCCTGATGATGAAGGGTGGGTGGGGAACCTCTATCTAGTTGGCAGGGGTGACCCGAATCTCAGCGGCCGCGTTTTGCCGTACCAGCTAAAGGCCGAGAGGCGCCAGCCCGCCGACGCGGCCTTTCAAGACCTGGCGGACCGGGTCGCGGCCCGCGGCGTCCGCGAGGTTGGCGGCAACCTTGTCGCCGATGACAGCTATTTTCTCTTTGAGCCCTACAGTCACGACTGGGCCGAAGAAGACTTGCAATGGGGTTACGGCGCCCCGGTCACGGCGCTGGCCTTCAATGACAACGCTCTATTTCTTCACGTCCGGCCCGCCGGAGCGGTGGGCGCGTTAGCTCAGGTCTGGCTCGAGCCCCTGCCGGACTACTACAGGCTGGTGAGCCGCGTCGCGACTAGAGCGCCGGGCACTAAAGAAAAAATCGTGGTGGAACGCGCCCACGGCTCTATGGAGCTCGATGTTTGGGGGCAGGTGCCGCTCGAGGCCAGGGAAACCGATGAAGAAGGCACCGTTGCCATCGCGGACCCGCCTCGGTTGATTGGTGAGATGTTTCGGCGCGCCCTTGAAAGTCGCGGCATCACCATCCGGGGCCAGGTTGAAGTCCGCCACACGAACCGCCTCGAGGCGGCAACGCAGGCGTCAAAGGACGACCGGCCTCCCCCATCGCCCCCGCGAGAGCTTTTAGCCGAACACGTTTCGCTCCCTCTGCGAGAGGACCTCAGAGTGATCAATAAGCTCAGCCAGAACCTTCACTCGGAGATGCTGCTGCGGACGCTGGGCCGGGAAACAAAGAACGACGGGAGCTTGGCGGCGGGACTGCAGGTGCTGGAAGACTTCTCGGCCCAGGCGGAGATCGAGCAGGGCGAATTCCACTTTGCCGACGGGTCCGGACTCTCTCGGGAGGCGCTGGTCGCCCCGGACGCCCTCATCAAGCTCCTCAAGTTCATGGCCGCATCGCCGCGGTTCGGGGTCTTCTACGACTCGCTGCCGGTCGCGGGTGCGGATGGGACATTGAGCGACCGCTTCAAGAATACCCCTGCCGAAGGGCGGATCCAAGCTAAGACCGGCACGATCGAGCACGTCAACGCGCTCTCCGGATACATGGACCTTCCCTCCGGTCAGAGGATCGCCTTTTCGATTGTAGGGAACAGTCACCCGCTCGACTCCAAAGAGGGAGAGAAGATCGTTGACCGAATTGCGGTCACAATTTACGAGTGGTTTGCTCGCAACAAACGGAAGATCTGAGCTAGCGTTTCAATGCTTCGAATCGCTCTCTTGCTGAGAGCTTGAATGCGATGGGAATGCCGACGTTCCTTCCCATGAGATTTCACCGGCTGCCGGGGCATTTCCTGGGCTGCGAAAAAGAGCCGGAAGCCTGCCCGGACTCCTGATATGAAGACGGTCACGATCTTCGGCAGTTCGCTCCCTACCGAGGGGACACCCACCTACGCCGAGGCCCAGCGGCTCGGCAGGCTCCTGGCCGCCGAGGCCTACGTCGTCTGCAACGGCGGTTACGGCGGGATCATGGAAGCCTCGGCGCGAGGAGCCCGGGAAGCCGGCGGCCACACCATTGGCGTGACCTGCTCCGTCTGGCCCTTCCGGGCGAACGCCTGGGTTGTGGAGGAGGTACGCACAGACTCTTTCCCCGAGCGCATCATGACCCTCATCGAACGCGGTGATGCCTACGTGGTCCTTCCGGGCGGCACGGGCACGCTTGCGGAACTGGCTCTGGTTTGGGAGATGATGAACAAGTCGGCGCTTTCAAAGACCGTCGGAGGTCGCAAGCCATTGCTGGTCATGGCACCTTATTGGCAGCCGGTGATCGATTGCCTGTCCCAGGAGGGCGCGCTTGGACGGCTGGGCGACGCGGCCTCGGACTGGCGCGTGCCGGCGCTCGGGCTCGTCACTCTGGTTCAGGGCGCCGACCAGGCACTCGCCGAATTGCGGAAATGGTTCGAGGACCGGGCGCGCGCCCGAGCGAACCCGTAAGCAGCGCATCTCGCGGGAGGACGTTTGCGAGGGTTCTCGAGCCCGCCAAAGAGCTGTGTGGAACCGGCTCCCCCAGGAACAACGTACGTCCGGTCCACCGGTTTTCCATTCGACTTGAATGACGCATGAAGAAGGTTGAGCCCCGCGACGCATTCTCCCGCGACGTTTTGGAATTCGACGGGATTCGCGGGCTGTTGCGCGGCTTCCTGTCGAGTCCTCTGAGCGAGCCGCGGCTTGCCGCGCTCGAGCCCCACGCTCGTCTCGATGAAATCCGGCGAGCCCTCGAGCGCGTGGGGGAAGCGCGCGACCTCCTTCGCACCGTCCCGCGGCCACGGCTTGACCAGCTTGAAGACCCCCAGCCCATCCTCGAGCGCCTTCGCATCGAAGGCATTGCTCTGGCGCCACTCGAAATATTGGACCTCGTGAGCGTGGCGCGCGCCGCCCGAGATTTCCACACGCTGTTCGCGAAGACCCCGTTGCCACGGCTCAAGGAGCTCTCGAGCGGCCTGCCCGATTTCCGCAGCCTGATTTCGGAACTCGAGGGCAAGGTCCTGCCGGATGGGTCCGTTGATTCTTCCGCAAGCCCGCAACTCGCTAGAATTCGGAAAGACCTTGAACGCTTGCGACAGGAACTCGAGTCAACGCTCGAAAAAATTCTCCGGCGGCTCAGCCAGGATGAAGTCTTGCAGGACGACGTGGTGACTATCCGCGACTTGAGGATGGTGATCCCCGTCCGGGCGGAGGAAAAGCGGCGGGTGAGCGGCGTCGTTCACGGGGCGAGCTCCTCCGGCGCGACGGTTTACATCGAACCGCTCGAGACTGTGCCGCTGAACAATGAAATCGTGGTCCTGAAGGACCGGGAGGCGGCCGAGGTCCGGAGGATTCTCGGTGTTTTCAGTCAGAAGCTGCGCGAGCGGCTTGAGGACTTGGCGCAGTCCGTGGATATCCTCAGCGAATTTGATTTGGCCTTCGCCAAAGCCGAATTTGCGCGCGAATACGATTGCAGCATCCCGGAATTCGCCGCAGAGCGGGCTGTGATCCTGAAGGGAGTGCGGCATCCCCTGCTCGAGGAAGCCCTGCGGGGCCAGGGCCGCCGTCCCGTCCCTCTGGCGATTGAGTTGCGGGAACCCACAACGATGATGGTGGTGAGCGGCCCGAACGCGGGCGGAAAGACGTTGGCGCTCAAAGCGATTGGGACGGCGGTCTTGATGGCGCAATCCGGCCTGCCGGTGGCCGCAGAAGAAGCTCGCTTGCCGCTGTTCACGCGCGTCCTGGCGGATATCGGCGACCAGCAGTCCATCCAGGCGAACCTGAGCACGTTCTCGGCGCACATCACAAACATCCAGGCGATGGTGGAGGTGACGGGCGCGGGTGACCTCGTATTGCTCGACGAAATCGGCGGAAGCACCGAGCCCCATGAAGGCGCGGCCCTGGCCATGGCAATCCTTGAACATCTCCGGCAGGCCCGCGCGACGACTTTCGTGACCACTCACTACTCGCGTTTGAAAGCTTACGCGGCCGAGACGCGGGAAGCCGTCAATGCCGCCATGGAATTCGACGAAGCCACGCTGCAGCCGACCTACCGGCTGCTCATCGGCCTTCCGGGGAGTTCCAGCGCGCTTGCCATCGCCGCGCGCCTGGGGCTCGATCCGTCGATCGTAGAGAAAGCCAGGGAGTTTCTCGATCCTCGCGATGCCGAGGCCGCCTCGTTTATCGCGAGACTTGACGAGCAGAATGCGGAGCTGGCAGACCGGATCGCGCAGCTCGGGCGAGAGCAAGGAGAGCTTGAGTCACGTAAGGCCGCGCTCGAACAGAAATTCGAGCAGGAACGCAGGGCCAGGCTCCGCGAGCTCGACGCGCGGCTCGAAGAGACCATTCGTCAGATTGAGAAAAAACTCGAAACCGTCCTCGCAGACCTCCGGGCACGTGAGGGAACAGCCGCAGCGGCCAAGGGGCTCAGCCGAAAGGGTGCGGCGTTGAAGCGTGAGGCGCGCGAAGAGTGGAACGCGCAAGTCCTCGAGACCCTCGGCGTCGCACCAGAAGGAGAAAAACTCGAGGAGGATCAAGAACCCGCGGTGGGCGACCGGGTGCGCGTGGCCGGCATATCAACTCCGGGCACGGTCATCGCGCTCGTTGGCGATAGCCAGATCGAAGTCGAAGTTGGCCGCCTGCGAATGCGCGTGAGCAAGGGCGAGGTCCGGGTCGTTGCCCGCGGAAGCGCCCCCGCGCCGGGCCCGAAGGCAGTCCTGGGCGCGTCCGCGACTGCGGCGGTCGCGGTAGCAGAGGAAATTCACGTCATCGGCGATAGCGCCGAAGAGGCCCGGGAGCGAGTGGACAAGTTCCTCGACCAGGCTTACCTCGCCGGCCGGCTGCGGCTGCGGATTATCCACGGGCACGGCAAAGGCATTTTGAAGAAGACGCTGCATGAGATGCTGGCTTCGCATCCACACGTGGAAAAGTTCTATCCTGCTGCTCCGAAAGAGGGCGGGACTGGCGCGACCATCGTCGAGCTCAAGATTTAAACCCACATTTCCATTTTGAACCCCGCTTACGAATCTTCGGATGTTCGCCGGCATCAACATTCATGCGGGTTCGAACGTGATGAAGGCGCTCCGGAGGTCAGGACCCAATGGGTGAGATACAAAATCAGCCCTTTCAGCTCTCCTTCAACGCCTCTCTTAAGGTCGATTTCCAAGGTTCCCGCGTCACTTCCGACGGCGGCTTGATCCTGGTGCGCGAACTCGACGAGCGACTCGGGTTCGGAGCATTGATCGAACAACATCTGATCGACTCCCGCCGTGGGAAGAATACGCAATTTCCCTTCGCCGACCTGCTGCGGCAATCCGTCCACAGTCGCCTGGCGGGTTACGAAGACCTCAACGACGCGGAGAGGCTCTCCCAGGACCCGGCCTTCCGGCTCATCGGTTCCGAAAAAGTCTGGGATCGAGGCGCGGCTCTGACTTCCCGGTTGCAGACCTTCGAGACCGAAATGCTGGCCGAGGAGCAGAACTTCACGGGGCTGGGACGACTCAACCGGGCATTGATCGGCAAAGCGGAAACGATGGATTCAGGTTACCGGACGGTCCTGGACATGGATTCGACCGAGATCCCAGTGTACGGAGAGCAAGAGCAGAGCGCTTACAACGGACACTTCGAATCGACCTGTTATCACCCGCTGCTGTTATTCAATCGCGAAGGCGACTGCCTGGCGGCCCAGCTACGGCCCGGCAACGTCCACAGCGCCGAAGGCTGGGAAGAGCTCCTGTTGCCGGAGATCGAACGGCAGCAACAAATGGGAAAGGAGGTCGCGTTCCGGGGTGACGCGGCCTTTGCCAAGCCCGAAGTCTACGAGGCGCTGGAGGAGCGCGGCGTAAAATACGCCATCCGCGTCCCGGCCAACGACAGTCTGGAACGGGACATTGCCGAACTGCTGCCGCGCCCGGTGGGAAGACCGAGTCAGAAGCCCTTGGTGGAGTACAAGGGGTTTCTTTACCAGGCGGCCAGTTGGAAGACGCCGCGGCGGGTGGTGGCAAAGGTCGAGCATCATGCGGGCGAGTTGTTCCCGCGAGTGGGCTTCATCGTGACCAATTTGACCCTGCCAAGCCGGGCGGTGGTGCGGTTCTACAATAAGCGAGGAACATCGGAGCAATGGATCAAGGAAGGCAAGCAGGCGGTGAAAATGACGCGGCTCAGTTGTCATCGGTTCCGATCCAACGAGGTGCGGCTGTGAAGAGGCGGTGTTCGATCTTGTTCCATTTGCTGGTCCCTGGGCGGAAAATGGCAGACCGAAACCGGAATGGTACGGCGGATCGGCTTGCTGTCCTTGCCAGCAGGGTAGGTGAGCCGCCGACCGAGCGGATTTCAGCGAGCAGGGAGGCCGGGGTGGGAAAAGTGTCGGAGGGAAGGGTCGAAGGAGGCCTTGGGGTTCTCCGGAGGAATAAAACTGGCCGTTCCGTGGCCTGTGGAAGCACCTGGCACTGCAAACCCGACTGACAATTGCGTTCAGCGGTGGTCAGGCGTATCTTATCGGTCGGGCAGAAAGCCCATAATGGAAATTCCGGCTGAGATGTTGGGCTGCGGCGCGCGGCTTGGCAGGATGCGCAGGAGCAGCGAGAATATAAGATATGAAGATCCATCGAATAGATCATGTGGGTATAATCGTCAATGATCTTCCTGCGGCGAAAGCGTTTTTTCTTGACTTTGGCCTTGAAATGCAGGGGGAAGGAAAAGTGGAAGGCGAGTGGGTGGACCGGGTAGTGGGGCTTCATGACGTTAAAGCGGCATGTGTAATGTTGCGAACGCCAGACGGTGAGGCGAATATAGAACTAGTAAAATTTTACATGCCCTCGGATGAAAAAGGCATGCAGCGTCCTTTGGCAAATACTCTGGGTATCCGGCATATTGCCTTTGCTGTTGAAGATATTGAAGCCGTTGTTGCCAAATTGAAAAAGAAAGGCGCGGAACTTTTTGGTGAGATACAAAACTACGAAAACGCTTATAAATTATGCTACGTTCGTGGGCCGGAGGGGATTCTTGGTCACCGCCATCCGCTGCGCCTTCAGGAGCAGATAGCGCAGATTCTTGCTTAAAGTCTAGCACCGCTTACGGAAGCGGGCACCGGCGCCACGGGGCGCTGCCTGTCATGGAATTGGAACGCTTCTGGACCCATCGCCGACCATGGTGAAACCAGCCCAGTAGAACGGAAGTGACTTAAAGGCGGGCCGCTCGCTCCCGGTACCTGGATTTCTCAAACATCAAATTCCAGCTCTGCTGATTCCTGGTTTGAGTGAGATCGGAGTCGCTGTCAGGGCAGGCAGCGGGGGTGGAGGGAAAGTATCGCGCCGCGAGACAACAGGTCCCTTCCTTACTTGCTCTCAATCCACGCTTCATCGAACGCGGCGTGTTTGATGCTCTTGCGGAGGTAGGTGTAGGTCACGTGGATGAGCCCGTCGCGGGTTTGAACGACGGCGGGGTAGGAGAATTCTCCATTTGCAGTCTCGAGGTTCCGCCTGTGATTCCACGTCCGGCCCTCGTCGGTCGAAAGCGCGACCGTCAGGGGTGTGCGGCCTTCCGGCGTGTTGTTGATTACGAGGACAAGGTGCCCGTTTCTGAGCCGCACCATGTCACACGCCGAGTTTGGGTTGGGCAGGTCAATCTCCGAGGGCGGAGTCCACGTCCGGCCATTGTCCCCGGAAGTTGACTTCCAGAGGCGGCGGCGCGGCGAACCGGTCCGCATGAAGGCCAGCAGGCTGCCGTCACCGAGCTCGACCACGGTCGGCTGGATGTTTCCTCCCGGGGCTGCGATGGATTGCGTCTTGCCCCACGTCTCGCCGTCGTCGGGCGAAATGAACATGTGAGAGGACCAGTCGCGCTCGTCGTAAAGCGGCAGCAAGAGTTCTCCATTGGTCAGGTAGATCGGTTTGTTGCGGTCCATCCAGCCCAATTCTTCCCTCAAGATCCGTTCCTGGCCGAACGTCCGACCCGCGTCAGTCGAGATGCGGCACTTCAGGCGGCACCGGTCCCACGCGGGCTCGCAACTCAATCCTTCAATCGTCACGTAGAAGAGCCACACGCGTCCTTTCCTGTCCAGATGAAGGACGGGATTGCCGTCGGGTTTGTGGGGCGTATCCGCCAGCACCGTCGGCTTTGACCATGACGTCGCCCCTGCCGGTAGGCGCGCTCCGAGCTCGGCGGTGTCTTCCGCGCCCTCCGTTGATCCTGCATACCACGCGGCCAGGAGCTCGCCGCTTGGCAGCTCAACGAGAGTGGACCCGTGGCAGGAGGGATAACCTGGAAGAGAGTCAGGCGGGAAAATAAGCTCGCTTTGGATGTAAGGCGCCTCCGGCGCGGGGGCCTGCGCGCCGGCCACGGGAGCAAGCACCAGGAGAGTACATACAAGCCACCGAGTTTTCTTTGTCATCATGATCGAGGACGACGAGGATATCATGATGCGCAGGCGGGCACGCCCCGCGCGGCCTTTACCAGAGTGGCATCGTCCGGGGTTTCAGCTAAAGATCCCGCATTCACTCGCCGGGATTCTCCGATCTCGTTACAGCAAGCGCGGACCCCGCTCGGCGGGGTCCGCGGCTTGTCCTTCTCGCCCGATTCGGCGCGGCGCCGGTTCATCAAGATCATTGAGCTGGTCTTGATGGATTTCATCACCAGCGA
>QHZM01000109.1 GCA_003224665.1 Acidobacteriota bacterium | reverse complement strand
GTTGTCCCCTCGCCAAAGTGCACCAGCACGACGCCGTTCTTGCCGCGCCGCTTAAGGCCCATCGCAACGCCGCAGGCCACCGGGCAGGTGTCGCCGAGAGGAGAAATAATCGGGATGATGCCGAGCTTCAGGCTGCCGATGTGCAACGTGTTGTCGCGACCGCGCGTCGGGCCATTGGCGCGACCCATCCAGTTGCAGAAAATCTCCCGCAGGCTCACGCCGCGAATGACGAAAGAGGAGAAGTCGCGGTGGCTCGGGAGGACCCAATCGCCCTGAGCGAGCTGTATCGCCGAGCCGACGCCGATGGCCTCCTGGCCGCGCCCGACGTATACTCCGCCCACGATTTTTCCCTGCCGGTAGAGCACGCGTTCGATCCGGAGCTCGGCCTCGCGCGTGAGCTTCATGTAATAGAACATCTGCTCGAGCGTCGCGGCATCGGGCATCGAGTGCTTAATCCGAGTTTTCCTTCCCTCGGTTTTTTTCATTCCTTGCTCGCCGACTCGCCAGTAAGCAGTAGGCAGAACGCAGTCGGCAGTCAATCGGGGCACTCGCAAACGCGGGCATGCTTGAGCGTGCTGGTGCGGCTTTTCCAGCCTTGCGGACCGTCAATCAGCACAAGCGGAATGCTCTCGTTCCGGCAAAAGTCCCGGATGGCGCGCCCACATTGGACGCCGTCCGGCGGGTCCGCGATGCCGAGCTCTGAAGCCGAAAGGAAACGAACACGAACGGCGCGGCCTTCGCGCTCCATGATCGTGCATACGCCAAAGTCCGCAGCACGCCTGTACGCCAAGTCGATGGAGAGAACTTTGCCCACCTGGTCCTTTCGGCCTTTGCCGCTGCACGCAACATGCGCAGGGTACTTTCGTGCTCAATGGCGGTTCCGACTGCCCACTGCCTTCCGCCTACTGCTTACTGCCTTCTGGCTCCTGACTCCTAAGACCTGCTCCTCACGCCCACACCGGCCGCGCCGCTTCCTGCGGCTGCGGGAAGGGGCTCGATTCAGCAAGAGCCACATCTTCCATGATCTCCTTTTCGACTCGGGCCTCGATGGCCGCACTCTCCTTCGCAGTCATCAGTTTCTTTCCGCGAAGGTATTTTTCGTAACGCAGGATGGGGTCCTTCTTCCTCCACTTTTCGAGTTCTCCGCTGGGCATGTAGCGAGCGTCGTCGTGCTCCGCATGCCCCTTCATCCGCATCGTCTTGCATTCGATGAGGGCGGGCCCGCCGCCGCGGCGCGCGCGCTCGGCCGCCGAGCGAGTGACCTTGTAAACTTCGAGCACGTCATTCCCGTCCACGATGGTCGCCGGGATTGCATAAACCTTCCCCCGGCGGGCGATGTCCGGGACGGCCATCTGCTTTTCGATGGGGGTCGAATACGCCCACCCGTTATTCTCGGCGATGACCACGAGAGGAAGCTTGAACACCGCCGCGAAGTTCAGACCCTCGTGGCAGGGTCCGGTACTTATTGCGCCGTCTCCAACGTAGGTGAGGGCGACTCGATTCTCCTTGCGAATCTTAGCGGCCAGGGCCGCGCCGGCCAGGACGGGCACCAGCTCGCCCAGCATGCTGATGGGCGCGACCACTCCGCGCGAGAGGTCGCCGAAGTGCGTGTTGGCGTCGCGGCCTCCGGTCGGGCCGTCCTTTCGCCCCATGTACTGGAGGAAGACGTCGCGCGGCCGGAATCCCCGCACCATCATCGCACCCACGTTGCGTATCATCGGGCCGATCAGGTCGTCCTTCCCGAGCGCGTAAGCCGACCCGACGGAAATGGCCTCCTGGCCGAGCGAGGCGTAAACGCCGCCGACCACCTTCCCCTGGCGATAGAGGTTGGTCAGTTGCTCGTCAACCCGGCGGTTCAGCCGCAGGAAGTAATAAATTTCGTGAAGTTGGGCGCGGGTAAGTTTCACAGCGGAGACCCAGGATGAACCTGCAGAGTGGCGAAAATTTCTATCTTCGACTTTCGACCGTCAATTGCCGGCCCGGCTGCATTTCCCGATTGAACACTTCGCCAATATGCCCGGCGACGCGCTCGATGACGGCCTCCATCTCGACGGGCCCGCCGAGCAGCTTTTCAAGCGACGTCACGCCCCTGCCCGCCAGGCCGCAGGGGACGATATTCTCGAAATAACGGAGATCGGTGCTCACGTTGAAAGCAAAGCCGTGCGAAGTGACCCAGCGGGACACGTGGACACCCATGGCGACCAATTTTTGGTTTCCCACCCAGACGCCCGGCGCGCCCTGCACTCGCCCCGCATCAATGCCGAAATCCGCTGCCACGCGGATTATGACCTCTTCGAGCGAACGCATGTACCAGGAGATGTCTCTCCGGTGTTTCGTCAGATCGAAGATGGGATAGCCCACGAGTTGCCCGGGGCCATGGTAGGTGACGTCGCCGCCACGGTCGGTCTCATAGACCTGGGCGCCCTGCGCAGCCAGACTCTCCTTTGAGACAAGAAAATTTACAGATCATGGGGATTTGATGCCTATTGTCAATTTCACCGCAGAGGCGGAGGCCGCTTCCTGCCCCGTTAAAACGGCGATGGACTCGGAGCGGGCTTAGGCGTGGATTTGCATCCCGTGGACCGCATGGGCCGCTTCGAGGACAGCCTCCGTCAACGTCGGATGCGGGTGAATCGTGTGCGCCAAGTCGTCCACCGTCCCTTCGAGGCGCAGCGCCAGGACCGCCTCAGCAATCAATTCCGTCACCCGCGGGCCGATCATGTGGACGCCGAGGATCTCACCGTAAGGCTCCGCGCTCACAATCTTCACCAGGCCTTCGCGCGCGCCCAGAATGCCGGCCTTGCTATTGGCGGCGAAAGGGAACTTGCCGACGCGCACCTGGTGCCCCACCTCGCGTGCCTCCCGTTCCGTCAGGCCGACGCTTGAGATTTCCGGCTCGCAGTAGGTGCAGTTGGGAATCTGCTGATAATTGATGGGCTCGACCGGCTTTCCTGCCACGTGGGTGACCGCCACGATCCCCTCCATCTGCCCCACGTGGGCAAGCTGCGGGCTGCCGGCGACGATGTCGCCGACGGCGTAAATGCCGGGCTCGTCCGTCTGCATGTTTGAATCGACCTGGATGAACCCGCGGTCCTGCTTCACGCGCGTCTTCTCGAGCCCGATCCCCTGAGTGTTCGGAGCACGGCCCACCGCCACCAGCAACGTCTCCGATTCGATTTTGTGAGTCTTCCCCTGCGCGTCGGAATACTCGACGCAGGCGCTTTTCCCCGATTGAGTAGCCTTCCGGACCCGGGCCTGCGTGTGGACAGCGATACCCTGCCGGCGAAACGACCTCTCGAGTTCAGCGGAGATTTCTTCGTCTTCGAGCGGAACGGCGCGGGTCAGCATTTCGAGTACCGTCACTTTCGTCCCAAAGCGGTGGAATATCGAGGCAAACTCGACTCCTACGGCGCCGGCGCCGATGACCGTCATGGACTTCGGGATGTCCACGAGTTCAAGGATTTCTTTGTTGGTCAGAATGATTTTCCCGTCGGGTTCGATCCCGGGGAGCATTTTGGCTTCCGAGCCCGTCGCCAGAAGGATCTTTCTGGCTTCAATCTCGCGCGCGTCGCTCGTCGCGTCCGTCACGATGACTCTTCCGGGCCCGGCCAGACGGCCGGTCCCGCGGAGCGTCTCCACGTTGTTTTTCTTGAGCAGGAACTCCACTCCCTTGGCCAGCTTGCTCACGATCTTGTTTTTACGCGCTTGCACCGCCGCCCAGTCGAGAGAATAGTCCTTGCAGACGATTCCGTAATCGCGGGCGTTCTTGAAGTAGTCAAGGACTTCGGCGTTGAAGAGCAGAGCCTTCGTCGGGATGCACCCGACGGGCAGGCAGGTCCCGCCGAACTTCGATTCCTTCTCAATCAGGACGGATTTCAGCCCCAGTTGGCCGGCTCGAATAGCGGCCACGTACCCGGCCGGCCCGCTCCCGATGATCGCGACGTCATACCTGGACGTCTCTGCCAAATCCGCACCTCCCTCGCCAGGGCAAAATTTCTTTTTCCCCGGCGGAGACCGTCCCCGACGGAATCTTTGCGTTCATTGCCACAAACCCGCATCTTACCTTAGGCCCATGGGGGGAACAAGCAGCCGGCGGACGACGCCTCGATTGACCCTCGGGCAAGGTTTCGTTTAGATTCGAGGCTCACTTCCGGACGCGGAAAGCGGGCACAATATGCCGAGCGGGCCATCCCAGACCGGCGCGGGGCGTTCGCACTATTTGCACGGCACCTGCCCCCACGAGCAACAACGCCTTGCGAAATTGAATGACATTTTGAATGAGGCGTCGCTGCGGGAAATCGAGCTCAAGGGTGGAGAGAAAACCCTCGATGTGGGGTGTGGCCTCGCCCAACTCACTCGCGCCTTGGCGAGAAAGGCCGGGCCGAAGGGCCGCGTGGTGGGGATCGAGCGGAGCCCCGAGCAGATCGCGGAGGCGATCCGTCGCGCGACGGCCGAAGGCGAAGGCAGTCTCGTCGAGCTCAGGCAAGGCGAAGCGGCGGCAATGCCGCTCCGCGACGACGAGTGGGGGACTTTCGACGTTGCCCACGCGCGGTTCCTGCTGGAGCACGTGCCGGACCCGCTCGCGGTGGTCCGCGGCATGGTGCGAGCCGTCCGGCCGGGGGGACGCGTGATCCTCGAGGACGACGACCACGACGTGATCCGGCTGTGGCCCGAACCGCCCGGATTCAGCCCCCTCTGGACCGCCTACATCCGAGTTTACGACCGGCTTGGGAACGATCCTTACGTCGGGCGGCGCCTCGTGTCCCTGCTTCATGAAGCCGGAGCCGCCCCCGCGCGGAACACCTGGATATTCTTCGGAAGCTGCGCCGGAAGCTCGAGCTTTGAGGCGTACGTCGAAAACATGGTCGGGCTGGTCCAGGGCGCGGGGGAGAAAATCCTGTCGTGGGGGCTTCTTGACGCAAAAGACTTCGAGCAGGGAGTTTCCGCCCTTGGGGCCTGGAAGCACCGGCCCGACGCCGCGATGTGGTTCGCGATGTGCTTTGCCGAGGGCGTGCGACCGCCGCCGAAATAGCGACGAACTCGACACAATTCAGCGCTCGAGCAGATAACTCGGCAAGAACTTTCATGGAAATGTTCCTGGCGAAAAGGACACCGAAGAGGTAGAAAGGGCGGGGTCGCGCGGGCGGGCTCAAGTACACGGCCGCTTGCTTTAAGAAATCACGCGAGCACGCGAAGGGACTCGGCGGGTTTCGCTGGGGGCGGGACGTAACCCTCCGGCAGGTCGCCGTTGTCCGCGCGGAGGTATTGCAAGTAGTGCGGCTTGATCGAGGCAATCAGTTCCCTGCGCGTTTTTGTTTTGAGCGGCTTGCCGATGTAAATCTTCCCCATCCGGTGAAGCGTCTCTTCTGAAATCGCGCCTGAGAACATCCAGAGGGGCCAGGTAAAGTTCGGACCGTTCACCCGGCGCAGCTTGTAGAGCCACATCACGATTGAACCGACCCGCCAGGCCGTCGGGCCCCACCAGCTATACTGCCCCGGGCGCAGGTTCATCTTCCAGCACTTCATCATCACCTGCCACTGCAGCGGGCTGAGCTTGCGGGTCTCGGTCACGCCTTTCTGCTTCTCCATCCGAGTGTCGTGCAGCGGGGTAAAGATGGAAGGTATCAGGAAGGCGAAAAGGCGGCGTCGTTCCATTTCATAGATGAGGTCGAGGGTGTCCTTCACGTCCTCGTCGGTCTCTCCGGGAGTGCCGACGATCAGCGTCATCGCCGGAAACCAATTGTTTTCGTTTGCCACGCGTAGACCTTCGAGGAGCACGCTCGGCCAGTCCTCGATCGAAAATGGCACGCCCTTGCTGGGCATCACTTTCTTCGCCACTCGCACCGACCCCGTTTCAAGCCCGATCAGCGGGCAGAGGGCCTTTTTCTGCGGGTGGGTGCTCAGGAACGGAAAATGGATCGGGCTCTTGGGCAGCAGGACGTCTGAGAGTTTCTTGATCAGGAGCGGGTCCACGACGAACGGCGCAATCGTGCAGTGACTCAAAACGTGGTGCTCCACGCCGGGAGTGTTGACGATTTCCGAGTAGAGGTCGAGAAGGGCGTCGCGGTTGGGGAAGAAGAACGGCGTATCCTTGTGGACCTGCCCCCAGATGAACATATCTTCGGTGGCCAGCGAAACCTGCTTGTTTCCTTCGCGGACGTTCCCTCGGACGGCCGCCAGGATCTTTTCCTTGGGGAGGTCGATCTGCGGGTTCAGGTCAGGCACGCAGAAGTTGCAGCGGCGTCCGCAGCCCGTCGTCATCTCGACCACGCCAAACGTCGTCCGCCTTTCCGGGACCAGAATCGCGTCCCGTGTGGTCGGGTGGGACACCGCGACCGACCGGGGCAGTCCCTCTCCCGCAATCGCTTTTCGGAAAAGCGCCATGGACTCGGGCGACTCGCTCCGCCCCTCGACCACGCAGTCAATGCCGAGCTCCTCGAAGGTGTCGGTCTGGATAATCTGCCATCCGCCCGAGCCGCCGACGATCACCTTGTAATTTTTCCGGTGAGGGTTGTTCTTGATTTTTTGGAAAGCGGCCCTTGCGTAAAAGGAGTTGATGGGTTCCTTCGAGGAGCCAAAAATCGAGGTGTAAACGCCCGCGGCGAAGGTCACTCCGAGCGGGTTGTGCGTCGAGACCGCCACCGCGCGAGTGTTCGGTCCGATAAACTTGTCGAGGTCGTCGGGGTAACAGGCGACGATGTCCTTGTCGCTCCACTCGCGCTGCAGGGATTTCTCGACCAACCGCACTCCCGCCGGCATGTAGCGCGCCGAGCCGTCCGGGTTGCGCTCCACGTTGCGCCAATTGGGGTACTTCTTGTTGACCACAAATTCCATCCAGATCGGCAGCGACGCCATCGCCATCTGGATGAAGTAGCCTGCGTGGTCAATCGCCTCCGTGAGCGGCGCAGTCAGAACGATGAGCCTGCCGCCATCCTTCGGAGGCTCGTAAGGCTTCGGTGCGTCGCCATTCGAACGGCCTCGGGGTTTTCCATTCCGATTGAACAGACGAAAGCTCATGAAAATACCTTGGTTGTGGCCCTGCTTGATGATCGATGACCTCGGTGGACCGAGGGCGCGCCTTACCCAGTGCCGCCGTGGATTAAACCAAAAAACCTGTGAAAAGTCTACTCCCCCGTTGAGACCTTCCTGGTGCTGTGCTACGTTGCTCGTTCGGGCAAGGGCGCAAAACTCCCATGCCTCGCGCCTTCAGTTCAGCCGGCCAAGGCTCGGCTCGTAACGTGAGGGCCCTCGCGGCCGGCGCAATCAAACGAGTGGATTTGCCATGACCTGGGTTACCGAACTGGCGCGCGAAATTTCCGGGCAGGTGCTCACCGACGAAGCTTCCCGGCAGGCAGTGGCAACGGATTTCGGCCGCCTGGTAGTGCGCAAACCTCAGGCGGTTGTCCGCCCGGCCTCGACCGAAGACGTCTCGCGCCTGCTCAAATTCGCCGCAAAGCACCAACTGACGGTCGCGACGCGCGGCGCGGGTCATTCCCAAACGGGCCAGTCGCTTTCTGACCAGATCGTCCTTGATGTTACGTCGCTCGACCAGATCAACCAGCAGGATGACCAAGGCTTGGCGGTGGTCTGCCAAGGCGGCGTCAAGTGGCGCGCCCTGGTCGAGCGCCTGGCCCCCTCCGCCCTCTCGCCGCTGGTCTTGACCAACAACCTTGACGTCACGGTTGGCGGGACGCTCTCAAGCGCAGGCTTGGGCGTCGCTTCCTGGCGATTCGGCACTCAGGCTGACAATTGCCTTGAACTCGAGGTTGTTACCGGCGCGGGCGAGATCGTGCCGTGCTCCACCGCGCAAAACCGCGAGCTGTTCGACGCAGTGCGTGCCGGCATGGGCCAGTTCGGAGTCATCACGGAGGCCACACTCAAACTTCGCCGGCACCGCGCAAAGTTCCGCAGCTACTACCTCCTCTACGACGACCTGAATGTTCTGCTCGGCGACCTCAAGCTGCTCATGACCGAGGAACGTTTTGAATATGTCGAGTCCTGGTGCGTCCCGTGCCCGCAAGGGTTCAGAAAAGCAGGCGGCCAGCGCCAGCCGTTCGCCCAGTGGTTTTATCCGCTTCACCTTACCGCAGAAACTGATGGCACCGCCGGCCCGGACACGGGTGAAAAACTCCGCGGCCTCAAATTTTACAGGCACGTCCACACGGAGGATGGAGAAATCGGGGAGTTTTTCACACGCCTCGATCCCCTCTTCGCCTTGTGGAAACAAGCAGGCTTCTGGGACTTCACGCATCCGTGGATGGAATGCGTCCTGCCGTGGCACACCGCGCCTGTTTACATCGGTCAGATGCTGCAGATGATGCCGCCGCAGGCGCTCGCGGGCGGGCACATCTTGCTGTGGCCGGCGCGGGGCGGAGCATCTTCACTGCCGATGTTCGTGCGGCCCCCGGGAGATTTCTTGATCGGATTTGGAATTCTTCCAGCCATCCCGAAGAATTTTGTGAATGATCTGCTGCCCCGGCTCAACCAGGCGAGCCAGGCCTCCATGATGGCAGGTGGCAAACGCTACCTCTCCGGCTGGATCCCGTTCGCACACGGGGACTGGCGAGCACACTTCGCGGAATTGTGGCCGACGGTGGTGAAACTGAAAAAGCAATTCGATCCGAGCGGCGTGCTCAATCCAGGGTTTGTGAAGTACGAATAACCCGCGAGGCGTTCGAGCGGCAAGCTTCGAGACAAAGGACCGGTCAGCGAGAGAAGCCCCCTCCTTCCTACACCGTAAGACTTCGCCCGAAAACACCTATTGTCTCAATTGATCACAGCAACTCAAGCGAGCTTGGCCCGACCCAGCCCCTCTTGACAGTTGGCTGATAATGCTTGCCAGCAAGACGACTGCCGACTGGTCAGTCAACCCGGGGGAATCTCCGTATGGCGTCTTCCAAGCGCGTCGGCTATGCGGTTGTCGGGCTTGGCCACATCGCGGAAGTGGCGGTCCTGCCCGCCTTCCGGCGCAGCAAAAAGGCAAAGCTGATTGCAGTGGTGAGCGGCAACGAAAGGAAAGCGGAGCGCATAGCGGCGAAGTTCGGCGCGACGGACTATTACTCCTACGAAGACTTCGCTCTCTGCCTCAGCCACCCGAAGGTTGAAGCGGTCTATATCGCGACGAACAACAGCACACACGCCGAGTACTCGATGCGGGCCGCCCGGGCCGGAAAGCACGTCTTGTGTGAGAAGCCCATGGCCTCTACGGTTGAAGACTGCCAGCGCATGATTGAGGCCTGCCGGTCGAGCCAGGTGCGCCTGATGATCGCCTACCGCAAGTACTTCGAGCCCGCCAGCCTCGCCCTCAAGAAGCTGGTCACCAGCGGCAAGCTGGGCCGGCTGAAGTTGATGCATTCCGCTTTCACAATATTTCTCGGGCCGAAGGCCCCGGCGTGGCACTTCGACCGGAGGCTCTCAGGTGGCGGTTCGCTCGGGGACGTCGGCGTCTATTGCGTGAACACGGCGCGCTGGCTGGCGGGCAAGGAACCCCTGGAGGCTTCAGCCGCCGCGTGGACCGTTGACACCAAGCGCTTCACCGGCGTGGACGAGAACATCGCCTTCCGCCTGACCTTCCCGGAGGGCCTCGTCCTCCAGGCCTCGTCGAGTTTCGGCGCTGCGAAGGCGTCTTTCATTCACGTGCACGGCGAAAAAGGCTGGGCGGCGCTCGACCCCGCGTTTGCCTACGACGAAGAACGCCGGCTTTTCGGAAAGGTCAACGACCGGTGGTTCGAGAAGAAGTTCAAGGTGATGGACGAATTCGCCCTCGAACTCGACGCCTTTTCCGAGTGCATCCGGCGCAAGCGGGAACCCGAGCCAAGTGGCGAAGAAGGCTTGCGCGACGTTGCCGTGATGCAGGCGATTGCCGGTTGGGTTTGCGCCGAAATTCTGGCATGTCGTTCTCGTACCGGCCCAGTAGCCGTAGCGCCGAGTTTACCTCGCCACGCTGGCGGCATAAAGCCGCCTCTACATCAGGCGGTACGTCCCCCGGCCGAGAAATTCCACAAACCCCAAATTGCGCAGGAATTGCAACTGCTGGCGGATTTTGTCGCGGACGAAACGACGCGGTGTGCGGTTTGCTGCGCGACGCCCGGTGATGTTAGTCTCGGCCCGCATATGTATGCCGTGCGCGACTTCGAAGGCCGTTTAATCCGCCTCACCGAAGAGCGGTGGGCTCATATCTCCGAGCATCCGGAAATGGCGGGGATGCGGCGGGCCGTCGAGGAGACGCTCGAAGGCCCCGAAGTCGTTGTACAATCATTCAGCGACCCTGAGGCAAGGCTCTACTACCGCTTCTATCATCGAACCGTGGTGGGTGGGAAATACCTTTGCGCCGTGGTCAAATTGAGGGGTGATGACGCGTTTGTCGTGACCGCCTATTTGACCGATCAGGTGAAAAGAGGGACCGTCATATGGCAGCGAAAACCGTAAAGATGTGGTTCGACCCGGAAGCCGACTTCCTCGAGGTTACGTTCGAGCAGAAGCCCGGTTTCTTTCGCCCCACCGAGAATGACCAGGTTATGGAAAAAGTCGATGAGGACGGCAACGTCCTCGGGTTCTCGGTTCTGCGCGTCAGCTTGCTCAAGAAGGTCCCTCTCGAAGTGGAGCTGTAGCGGCGGGTTTACCCCGCCACTTCCATGGAGGAACAAATTTCTCTGTTGGCGCCACGGCATTCTTCCAGTCGAACATCCACGACCCCGAATTGGGCCAGGCGACCGGTGAGGACACGAGTCCCTTCCTTACGGGGTTATTGAAAATATACCAGGCCACGGCGTCTTCGTTCTCGCCAGGACGAACGACGTGGTCATAGTACCCTTTCTGCCGCACCCCCCGAACGCCCATCAGCCTTGCTCGCGCCGCAACATGCCCTTTGAATTCACGCAGCATCTCGGGTAGGTTCGATTGATCGTCGGTCCCCACCAATTCGAGATGCACGTGGTCAGGCATAAAACAGTAGGCATAAAGCGAGAAGGTGTGCTCCGCGCAGGTCTGCTCCAGCTCGGTAAGCAGAGTGCTCACCAATTCCG
>QHZM01000499.1 GCA_003224665.1 Acidobacteriota bacterium | reverse complement strand
CTTGAAAGCGAAACCCTGGGACCGCGCGTACGCCTCCAGGCGCTCGAAGTTCGGCACGACCAGGGCTCCCACGAATTTTCGCGCGGCGCCCAGGACAACAATCTGGTGAACGTAAGGGTGCCCCTGGAAAAGGTTTTCGAGTTTTTCCGGCGAGACGAATTTTCCTCCCGACGTCTTGAACAAGTTCTTCCTGCGGCCGGTGATGCTCAGGAAGCCGTCGGCGTCGAGTGAACCCAGGTCGCCGGTGCGGAACCATCCGTCCACAAACGACCCGCGGTTTTCCTCTTCCAGGTGGTAATAGCCGGCGGTCACGTTTGGACCGCGGACCAGAATTTCCCGGCCCGAGCTTCCGTCTTCGAGGTCAACCTCCTCCCCCAATTTCACCTCAACGCCTGGAATCACGCGTCCGACTGTGCCCAGCCTCACGTGGCCGGGATAATTCACGGCGACGACCGGCGAAGTCTCCGTCAGCCCGTAACCCTCATAGACCGGCAGGCCCATCACAAAGAAAAATTCCGCGAGTTCGCGGGAGAGCGGCGCCGCTCCCGAAATCAGGAATCGAATTCGCCCGCCAAGCTGGGCGCGGACTTTCGAGAAGACCAGGGCGTCCGCGACCGCGCGTTTCAAGCGCGGGCCCAAGGGCGCCGTCCGGCCCCGGAGTTGGTAAGGGAAGTACTCCTTTCCCATCCCAACCGCCCAATGGAAAAGCCGTTGCCGCACCGCCAAGGCCCGGCGCACCTTCTCCATCACTTTTGCATAAATTTTCTCAAGCACGCGCGGGACGACGGCCATGACCGTGGGCCGCACCTCGAGCAGGTTTTGCGGCAGCGCCTCAAAACTTTCCGGGTAGGCGATCGTCACGCCGTCCCACAGAAAAACGTAATCGAGCATCCGCTCCAAGACGTGGCTGAGCGGCAGGATGGACATGCCCACATCGCGATTCTCCAGGGGGAAAAGGCTCTGGCAGGCCCGGATATTGGAGGCGATGTTGGCGTGCGTCAGGACCACTCCTTTGGGTTGTCCCATGGTCCCAGATGTGTAAATAATGCTCGCCGTGTCTTCCGCTGCGTCCATCACCAATACGAATCGCAGTCCTGGGAGGCGCGACCTGATGTTCAAGACCTTCCGGAGCTGGACCTCTGTTGACACGACAATAACCTTCGCGCCCGAGTCCTCGAGGATAAATTCGATATCGGGTTCGGGCAGCGTGGGATAAACGGGGACCGTGATCGCGCCCAGGCCGAGGATGGCGTAATCGGTCAGGGCCCATTCGACGCGGTTCTCGGAAAGAATCGCGACGCGGTCGCCGCGCTCTACGCCGAGCCGCGCAAACCCCGATGCAAGCACCGCCACCTTGCCCAGCGCCTCACGCGAGGCAACACTCCGGTATCGCCCTTCGGACTTTGCGAGGAAACAGTCCGGCTTATCGTGTTTCGCAACGGCTTTGAGAAACAATTCGTTCAAGGTGGCAAATTCAGTGGAGAGCATGGCAACTGTTACGCCTGAGGGCTCGGCCCGTTCGATTGAGGACCGATTTTAGCACAGGTCGGAATCCGCCCCGCGCGTGTGGGCTGAAGACAGGACCTGCGGACTGAGGGCTCGGGAGTTCACTTGCCGGTGCGGAACTTTTCCTGGAGCCGGTCGCGCGCCTCGGTCTGATTTTCAGCAAGCTCCGGGGCGTAGAGCGGATCGGGGCAAAGTCTCAGGATTTTCTCAAGCTGCTGGCGAGCCTCGGCGCGCCGGCCGACCGCAAGCAGACTGTCCGCGAGATAAAGCATCGTGAGGGAATTGTTGGGGTAGCGCCTCAAGCATTGCTGGAGCAACTCGACCGAGCGGCGCTTGTCGCCACCTTTGAAAAAGGGGGCGCGGTAATAGACCCGCGCCATGACGCGGCAGCCGGCCGCCTCTTCATACTCGGGGTCGAGCCGGATGACTGCTTCCATCTCCGACCGAACCACGTCCACCAGGCGCAGGCCTGCCAGCAGCCCCCGTTCTTCGGCGGAGAGGCCGTAATTCGCCCCCAACCAGAAGTGCCCTTCAGCCCGGTCGGGCCGAAGGGCCACGGCCATTTTGCCGGCCTGAATGGCCTCGTCGAGGAGCCTGAGTTTTTCCCGTCCATCGGTGCGCCGGGCGATAAAGCAGGTAAACTCCGAAATGCGCCACCAGGCTTCGTAGTCTTTCGAGTTTCGCGCAACCGCCTGGCGGAGCAGCGCCAGCCCCTTTCGCACGTTTTCGCTCTTCGACCGGCCGACATAATAGTCGTCGGCCTCCCGCAGGGTGCTTGAGAGGAGTGTGCTGGGCGGGGACGCGGCCCGCGCCAAGGAAGGAAAGAAGAGGCCCCAGACCACCAGCAGGGGCCGCAGCAAGCTCAGGAATGGTAACGGTCTCAACCTATGCTCCGCGGTGGACTGGCCCTCCGGGGTCCCGGCGCGCTTCGAACACGAACAAACACATCAGTAAAAATATCAACCACCGAAGGGCGCGTCAAGAATTCGGTCGGACTGTGCGGCTTCCCGCCAATCCTCACTGTTTGCCGAAGAGATGAGAAAGCTACCTGGGGGTTGACTCTTCGCGGCGCCCCTCGTTGGATCGAGACTTCCGCTTTCCTGGAGGTTGGGCTAAGATTCGGACAGGAGTCTCCCAGAATGCCGCGGATGCGGACTGCAAAAGAAGGATTTGTCGCCACGGGGCATGAGTACCGGCCGATTCGCGCTCCGCGGGGTACGCGCCTGACGTGCAAAGGTTGGCACCAGGAAGCCGCCCTTCGGATGCTGATGAACAACCTCGACGAGGAGGTCGCCGAACGCCCGCAGGACCTGATCGTCTACGGCGGCACGGGGAAGGCGGCGCGCAACTGGGAGTGCTATCACGCTCTGGTGGAAGCGCTCAAAGGGCTGGAGATGATCATGTACGGCCAGATGACGGCCGGCAGTTGGATCTATATCGGCACGCAGGGAATCCTTCAGGGGACCTACGAGACATTTGCCGCCGCCGCTCAAAAGCACTTCGGGGGCGACCTTGCAGGGAGGCTCGTCGTTTCCGGAGGCATGGGCGGCATGGGCGGGGCCCAGCCTCTGGCCGCGACCATGAACGGCGCGGCGTTCCTCGGCATCGAAGTGGACGTCGAAAAGATCAAGCGGCGCATTCGCTCGGGTTACTGCGACATTTGCGTCAACAGCCTCGACGAAGCGCTCCGGATTCTTAAGAACGCCGTACGGCAGAAGCAAGCCGTTTCGGTGGGGTTGGTGGGGAACTGCGCGGAGCTTATTCCGGAACTCGCCCGACGCGGCGTCGTCCCTGACGTTTTGACCGACCAGACAAGCGCGCACGACCCGCTGAACGGGTACGTGCCCGCGGGCCTGAGCGTCAAAGAGGCCACCGAGCTTCGCGCGAAGTCGCCCGAGGACTACTTGAAACGTTCCTACGAGTCGATCGCCCGGCACGTGACCGGCATGCTCGAGCTGCAAAAACTCGGCGCCGCGACTTTTGACTACGGCAATAACATTCGCACGATGGCCTTCGAATACGGCGGCGTAAAGAACGCTTACAACTTCTCCGGCTTCGTGCCCGCCTACCTCCGTCCCCTGTTTTGCGAGGGGCGCGGGCCGTTCCGCTGGGTCGCGCTCTCCGGCGAGCCCGATGACGTTTACCGGACGGATGATCTGGTCCTCGAACTCTTCCCCGAGAACGTCATCCTGAGCCGCTGGATTCGGTTGGCGCGGAAACATGTGAAGTTCCAGGGCCTGCCGGCGCGAATTTGCTGGCTGGGTTATGGAG
>QHZM01000108.1 GCA_003224665.1 Acidobacteriota bacterium | reverse complement strand
GGGTGACCCGTTCCGCGCTTTTCCGACCTCGCATTATTCTATTATTCTGGAAATTTGGAATAGTGTCAAGAATTATTTCTGGCAGCTACACTCTTCCAGGATCAGGCAAACAGAAGCAACGACGGGACTGAATGTCTCTTGGAGAACGCTGCCCGGGCGAGCCGGCGCAAGAGCGACCCAGTTAGCTGCGGAGAAGTGTCGAGAACAGTCCTTCCGACCACCTAAGCCGGATACCGCCCGTGATACGCCCCTACCGGAGAATGTCCCTATTCGGCTCGCGGCCCAAACCGACCAACAGCCCGCGCGCGTTGAAGCCCCTCTGAGAGATATGCTAGGATGCCCGGCTAATCCAGCGCTCGCACGATAGCCGCATGTTCAGTCCCCGAGGCCGAAGGAGACCCGAGTGAAAATCTACGACGGCCAGAACGTCCGCAACGTCGCGCTCCTGGGCCACGGCGACACCGGCAAGACCCAACTGGTCTCGGCTCTGCTTTACGCGGCGGGCATGGTGAATCGGCTGGGCAAGGTGGACGAAGGGAGCTCCGTCACCGACTACGACGAAGAAGAAATCCAGCGCAAGTTCTCGATCACCTCCGCCCTCGCCCATGCCGAGTGGGGCAAGACGAAGATCAATCTGATTGACACGCCCGGCTACAACATCTTCATGCACGAGACCGAAGCCGCGCTGCTCGCCGCGGAGTCGGCCCTGATGCTCGTCCATGCCGTGGCCGGCGTCGAAGTGCAGACCGAAAAGGTCTGGGGGTTCTGCGAAAAATACGCGCTCCCTCGCGTGGTCGTCATCAACCAGTTGGACCGCGACCGGGCGAGCTTCGAGCGCGCCCTCTCGGCGATTCGCGAAGCGTACGGCCGCACGGTTGTGCCCGTTCAGCTCCCCGTTGGCGAGGAGAAAAACTTCCGCGGCGTGATTGACCTCGTCCGCATGAAGGCCCTGCTTTACGACGCGAGCGGCTCCGGCAAGGCCAAGGAGTCCGACATCCCGCCGGAGCTTTCGGACGCCGCCGCAAAAGCGCGCGAAGGGCTGATCGAGATGGTGGCCGAAGGCAACGACAAATTGATGGAAGAGTTCTTCGAGAAAGGGACGATTCCCGTCGAAGACCTCATCCCCGGGCTCAAGCAGGCGGTGACGGAGCGGCGGCTCTATCCGGTGGTGGCGAGCGCGGGCCTGCCCAACATCGGAAGCGACGCGCTGGTGAATCTCATCGTGGACTACCTGCCCTCTCCCGTCGAGCGCCGCGAGGTCACAGGACTCGACCGCGAGGGCGGCAACCCCGTCAAGCGCAAAATCGCCGACGACCAGCCCGTCTGCGCCTACGTCTTTAAAACCGTCGCCGACGCCTTCGCCGGCCGTGTCACGCCGTCGCCAAGCTCAGGGACACGTTGACGGGCGACACGCTCGGCGACAAGTCCGCGCCCATCTTCTTTTCGAAACTCAAACTCGCTGAGCCCGCCATCTCCTTCGCCATCGAGCCCAAGTCGCGCGGCGACGAGGACAAGCTCTCCACGGCCATCCACCGGATGCTCGAGGAAGACTTGCTGCTCCGTTTTTCGCGCGACGCGCAGACCAAGGAGTTCCTGCTTTCGGGCGCCGGCCAGCAGCACGTCGAAGTGGCCGTCTCCAAGCTGAAGCGGCGGTTCAACGTCGAGGTCACGCTCAAGGCGCCGAAAATCCCCTACCGCGAGACCGTCCGCGCCAAGGCCGACGCGCAGGGCAGGTTCAAGCGCCAGACCGGCGGCCACGGCCAGTATGGCGACTGCAAAATCAAGATGGAACCCCTGCCGCGCGACACGGGCTTCGAGTTCGTCAACGACATCTTCGGCGGGTCGATCCCCAAGAACTACATCCCGTCGGTCGAAAAGGGCATCATCGAGGCGGCGTCGAAAGGCTATCTGGCGGGCTATCCCGTGGTGGACTTCCGCGTCATCCTCTACGATGGTTCCTACCACGAAGTCGATTCTTCCGACCTGGCCTTCAAGATTGCCGGCTCGTTCGCCTTCAAGAAATGCATGGAACAGGCCAGGCCCTGCCTGCTCGAGCCCATCATGAACGTGGAAGTCAACGTCCCGCAGAACAATTCGGGCGACATCGCCGGAAACTTGAACGGGCGTCGCGGGCGCATTCTGGGCATGGACCCGAAGGCCGGCTCGACGCTGATTAAGGCCCAGGCGCCGCTGGCCTAAATGCTGACCTACGCCTCCGACCTCACGTCCATGACCCAGGGCCGCGGCACGTATTCAATGGAGTTCTCCCACTACGACGTCGTTCCGCAACACATCGCGGACAAGAACGTCGCCGCCGGCAAGGCCGCGGGCAAGATTTAAGGAGGCCGATTGCGTATTCCGCGGATGGCTTGCTGGGCCGCCATTCTTGGCGCAGTCGCGATACTCGCCGTGCGAGTCGCGTCGGCGACTCCCAGCCCGGCGAAGCGTACTGCTTCGGGCAAGCCCGCGGCTCGGAAGTCTTCGCCCGCAAGAATGCGCCGGCTCGATTGGGACACGTACCTCGACAAAGTGGAGGGCGCGTGGATGGGCAAAATGATCGGCGTGACTTTCGGCGCGCCGTGGGAGTTCCGCTACCAGAACGTCCCCATCGGGTTTGACATCACAGACTGGCCGCTCTCTCAGGCGCGCATGAAGGACTATCGCAGCCGCGCCGTCGCCGCCGGCGGTGAGGACCACGCCGCCACCTCACCCGAGGAAGCGAAGAAGGTCTATCTCAACGAGGGCTTCATCGAGCACTCGGAGAAGACTCATCCGAGCTACGGCTGCCCCGATAACGACGACCTCTACATCAACATGCTCTTCCTCTACTGCCTGCGCCGCTACGGGATAGACGTTGACCCGCTCACCGTCGCCCGCGAGTGGGCGGCGAAGATCAAGCGCGTCTGGCATGCCAACAACGCGGGGCTCGAAAACATCCGCAAGGGCATCCTGCCGCCGCTCTCCGGAAACCCCAAATACAACCTCCACGCCGACGACATTGATTTCCAGATCGAAGCCGACGTCTTCGGCATGGTTTCGCCGGGCCTCCCGCAAGTCTCGAACAAATTTGGCGACCGCATGGGCCACATCATGAACTACGGCGACGGCGTTTACGGCGGCATGTTCATCGCCGCCATGTACGCGCAGGCGTTCTTCGCGAAAAACGCGCGTGAAGTGGTCGAGGAGGGACTCAGGGCCATCCCCGCGGAAAGCCTTTACGCGCAGCTCATCCGCGACGTCATCCGCTGGCACGACGAGAACCCGAACGACTGGGAAAAGACCTGGACGCTCCTCCAGGAAAAGTGGGGCAACGCCGACCACTGCCCCGAGGGTTACCGGAAGCCGTTCAACATTGACGCCAAGCTGAACGGCGGCTACGTCGTCATGGGGCTGCTCTACGGCGGCGGCGACTGGTGGAAGACGATGAACGTCGCGACGCGCTGCGGCCAGGACGCCGACTGCAACCCCTCGAACGCCGCCGGCATCCTCGGCGCGCTCCTCGGCGCGCGCGCCATTCCGGCCGAGTACCGCGAGCCGCTCCGCAACACGTATTGGAATGAATCGCTCGCCGACCTGCCGGACGCTTATGAGATTGACGTGCTCGCAGAAGATACCTGCCTGGTGGGCCTCAGAGTCGTCCTGGCCAACGGAGGCAGCGTCGCCGCGCAGGGTGGCAGCCTGGTCCTCGAAATTCCCGACCAGCAGCCGCAGCCGCCTGCCAGGCTCGAGCAGATCAAGTGGCAGGGCGATACGCCGGTCGTCGAATGAGCCGCAAAGGGCGTGGGAGCACGCGCGCGGCCCGCTTCCGGGCAAGGTGACCCATGTTCATCCCGCAAGTTTACGCCATGGCGCTTTTCATGATGGTCCTCAGCATGGTCTGCTGGGGGAGCTGGGCCAACACGCAGAAGCTTTGCAAGAACTGGCGGTTTGAGCTTTTCTACTGGGACTACGTTTGGGGGATTCTCATCCTCTCGGCGCTCGCCGGGCTGACGCTCGGCCGCACCGACCCCGCCAGCCCGGACAGTTTTTTCCGCAATCTCGGCGCCGCTGACCTCACTCACCTCGCCTATCCCCTCATCGGCGGAATCGTCTTCAACGTCGGCAACATCATGCTCGTCGCGGGCATTGAAATCGCCGGGCTCGCCGTGGCCTTCCCCGTGGGTATCGGGCTCGCGCTGGTGATCGGTTCCGTGCTCAATTACATCGTTGTCCGGCGTCTTCATCGGCATGTTTTATCCGCTGATCGCCAAGGCGCTGACGGGCGAGAACCACCTCGGGCCGTACACCGTCATGGTGATGTTCGCGGTCGGGATTCTGATTTGCACCGTTCCGCTGAACGCGGTGCTCATGAAGCGCCCCGTGAGCGGGACGCCGGTCGCGATGTCGGCTTATCTCGCCGGGACGGGCGGCCTGCACCTCTACGGCATCCTGGGCGGAATTATCTGGGCAGTCGGCACGACGTCGAATTTTGTCGCGTCCTACGCGCAAATGGTCGGCCCGGCCGCTTCCTACGCGCTCGGCCAGGGCGCGACGATGGTCTCCGCCATCTGGGGCATATTCGTCTGGAAAGAGTTCCGCGGCGCCGGCCCGGAGGCGAGGCGCCTCCTGGCGCTGATGTTCGTTTTCTTTATTCTGGGCCTCGCTTGCGTCGCTCTCGCGCCCGTGTTGAACTAGCCGATAGCGCGGAGCAGTCGCTGAACTCTGATGGCTCTTCTGCATCCTTCAACCCGTGACGCGGGGCCGCAAAGGACCTGAATGAAAAAAATTCTTTTCGTCTTCTATCTCGTGTTGCTGCTGGCCGCGCGCGCTCCGGCGGCGCCTCCGCCAAAGACTCCCATCCTGCTTGATACCGACATTGGCACGGACATTGATGACGCGTTCGCGCTGGCGCTCGTGCTTGAAAGTCCCGAGCTCGACCTCCTCGGCGTCACCACCGTGAGCGGCGACACTCAGGCCCGCGCCCGCCTTGCCGCAAAGATGCTCTGGGAAGCCAGCCGCAAGGACGTCCCCGTGGCCGCGGGCGAGCCCGGCAAATCCGTGCCGGTCGAGCAGACGCGCTGGGCCGAGGGTTTCACGAGCCCGCAGATCCGCAGCGAAAACGCTGCAGCTTTCTTGAAGGCGGAAATCGACCGCCGCCCGGGCGAGGTCACGCTCGTCCCCATCGGCCCGCTCACAAACGTCGCCGCGCTCCTCCGCGCGGACCCGGCCGTCACTCGAAAAATCAAGCGAATCGTCCTAATGGGCGGCTCCATCGTCCGCGGCTACGAGCCGGGCTCGAAACTCGCCGCCGAATACAACATCGCGGCAGACCCCGAGGCGGCGCAGGCGGTGTTTTCTTCCGGCGTCCCCATCCTGATGGTCCCGCTCGACGTCACCGCCATGCTCCAGCTTGACGGCGCCGGCCTGCACCGCGTCTTCGCGCGGTTCACGCCGCTTACGGACACCCTGACGGTGCTCTATCACCTTTGGGGCAAGGAGACGCCCACGCTTTTCGACCCCATGGCCGTGGCCATGATTATCCTGCCGAGCTTGTGCGAGACCAAAGAGCTGGCCATCGAGGTGGACTCGAAGGGATACACGCGCGTCGCCGAGGGCCGACCGCCGAACACGACCGTGGCGCTGCGCACCCGCCCCGCAAAGTTTTTTAATTTCTACCTGGGACGCGTCGCTCCCAACTGAGGCTTGCTTCGAGTCGGAGGGACACCGAAGGAGAAGTCCCCCGCGGCCCTCGCCAAATTTCTCGAGCGTGTTGTGCATGAAAATCAGACTCGTTGACCGTGGCGTCAAACTTCTGGCGGCTGCCCTCTGTGCCGCGGCGCTTTGCGCCTCCGCCGAGCGCGCTGAAACTTCGGTTGAGCAGGTCCTCAATTCTCTCGCGGCGGTGCGCGAATTCAGCCAGGTGGCGATTTCGCCGGACGGCGCGCGCATCGCCTGGGTGGAGAGTCTGCGCGATAAGGGCGGCGGAAATTCCGCTATCTACATCGCAGACCTCAGAAACCCCTCCGCGGCACTGCGGCGCATCTCCGCCGGCGCCGGCGCCGAACTCGACGTCGCCTGGTCGCCCGACGGCCGCCGTCTGGCCTTTCTTTCCGACGCCGCAAAAAAGGGCCAGCGTCAGCTCTACGTCGCCGAGGCCGGGCCGCTCCAGCCCATGTCGAAGGACGCCGGCGTGGTCGAGCAGCGCATCTACGAGCAGCGGCTTGCCGTCGTGGACGCCGCATCGGGCCGCGTCCGCCAGATTTCGCCCGCCGACCTCTACGTTTACGAATACGACTGGTCGCCCGACGGTAAGAATTTCACCGCCACCGCCGCGCCGGGCGCGGGCGACACCAACTGGTACCTCGCCGAGCTCTCGGTCATCAGCGCCGCGACGGGCGAGACTCGCTCCATTTTCAAGCCTTCTCTTCAGATCGCCGTGCCGCGCTGGTCACCGGACGGCCAGGCGATTGCTTTCATCTCCGGGCTCATGAGCGACGAAGGCTCGACGGGCGGCGACGTCTTCGTCATCCCCGCCTCGGGCGGCGAGCCGCGCAACCTCACGCCCGGCATGAACGCCTCGGCGAGCTGGCTTGGCTGGCTGCCCTCCTCCACCGCCGTCCTGTTCGCCGAGGAAGTTGACGGCGCCGCGGGCCTCGCCGGCGTGGACGTTGCGGACGGGAATATCTCGACGTTCTTCACCGGGCCTGAAACGTTCACCGCTTCCCCCGACCTCTGGGGCCTCAGCTTCTCGCTGGCCCGCGACGGAAAGACCTCCGCCGTCATCCGCCACTCCTTCAGCCGCCCGCCGGAAGTTTGGGCGGGGCCGGTCGGCGAATGGAAGCAGATCACCCGCGCCAACCAGAGTCTCTCGCCGCTCTGGGGCGAACACGGCGGGCCCTCGGGCGCGGTGTTGCCCGACTGGCCCCGCGCCTATAACCTCGCCATGACGCTCGCGAGCCGCGGCTACTTCGTCTTCCTCCCGAACCCTCGCGGCAGCTTCGGGCAGGGAGAAACCTTCACGCAGGCCAACGTCCGCGACTTCGGCTACGGCGACTTCCGCGACATCATGACCGGCGTGGACGAGCTCATCGAACAATTTCCGGTGGATGAAAACAAGGTCGGCGTCACGGGATGGAGTTACGGAGGCTATATGACAATGTGGGCGGTCACGCAGACCACTCGATTCCGCGCCGCCGTCGCGGGCGCCGGCATCGCCAATTGGCAGAGCTATTACGGCGAGAACGACATCGACCAGTGGATGATCCCCTTCTTCGGCGCCTCCGTTTACGACGACCCGGACGCCTACGCCAAAAGCTCTCCGATTAATTTCATCAAGAACGTCAAGACCCCGACGCTCGTCCTTGTCGGCGACAGCGACGGCGAGTGTCCCCCGCCCCAGTCGTACGAGTTCTGGCACGCCTTGAAGACCCTCGGCGTTGAGACGCAGTTCGTGCTTTATCCCAACGAGGGACACGCTTTCCTTCAGCCCGAGCATAAGCGCGACGTCGTCCAGCGCGCTGTGGCGTGGTTCGACCGTCACCTCCGGTAAGCAGGGCGAGACCGGCCGAGCGACCCGGGCCGCGCCCCCGCGCCAGGGTCTCCCGCGCTCACTTCTCGTACTTTTTGTATTGTTCCACCAGGTAGTTGTCCGTCATGCCGGCGAGGTAATCGCACACGACGCGGTGGGTGGGTTCGTGCTCGGTCTTCTCAAAATAGGAAGGAGGAAGACCGCGCGGGCGCTTCATGAAGTAGTCGAACAGCCGCTCGACGTACTGGACGATTTTCTTGCGCTCCGCGCTCACGTCCTGGTGGGAATAGAGCTTGCGGTGGAGGAATTCTTTCAGCCGCTTGTTTTCGCTCGCGAGGGCGGGGGTCAAGCTGGTCAATCGCTTCGGGTGGGCGCGCACCTGCTCGACGGACTTGACGCTCGATTCGCCCAGGCGCGCGCGGGTGTGATCAATCAGGTCCGTCACGAGCGTGTCGAGCAGCCTCTTCAGGGCCTCGTTGAACTTCAGCTTTTCCTGCGCCGCCGGGTAGTTGCGATCGACCAGCCGGTAGAGCTTCTCAAAAAGCGGCACGTCCTCGACGATCATCTTCAACGAGAGGAGCTTTGATTCGTAGCCATCGTCGAGGTCGGCGCAGTTGTAGGCGATTTCGTCCGCTAGGTCAATCAACTGCGCCTCGAGCGGCGGCTGCTCGCCCAGCCGGTATTCGCCGAGCTCGGGGTATGACGCGGGGTCGTAATCGCGCGAGTGCTTGATGACGCCCTCGCGCACCTCAAAGGTCAGGTTCAGCCCCGGGAACTCCACGTACTTCTGCTCGAATTTTTCGACGATGCGCAGCGCGTGCAGGTTGTGGTCGAAGCGCTCCGCGTAGCGGGACATCAGCCGGTCGAGCAGTTCCTCGCCCGCGTGCCCGAACGGCGGGTGGCCCACGTCGTGGACGAGCGCCAGGGCCTCGACCAGCTCCGTGTTCAGCCCCAGCGCCTTGCCCACCGTGCGGCTGATCTGCGCCACCTCGAGCGTGTGCGTCAGGCGGTTGCGGAAATGGTCCGAGTAACGCCGCGTGAAGACCTGCGTCTTGTTCTCGAGCCGCCGGAAAGCGCGCGAGTGGATGATCCGGTCGCGGTCGCGCTCGTATTCGCTGCGGTAGGCGTGCGGCGGCTCGGGGTAGCGCCGCCCGAGCGTGTTCCGCACGTCCATCGCGTAACTGGCAAGCTGTCGTTCGTCTCGGTCCGTCTCCAATTTTGCGCGTGCTCCTAGCTCCCCTGGCCCCGGGTGATGACGCTGTGGTCAAGCACCGGCAGCTCCATCACCATCGCTCGCCGCTGTCTTGCAACCGCCACGTTGAAGTGGCGCCCCTCGCGTCCAAAGCAGGCGTGGATGTGGCCGTGGATGTGCGCCAGCACGGAACGGCGCTTCACAGCAGCCAAGATGGAAGGGCTTCCCGCAGACCGATTGAAAAACCCCCGGTCGAGGATGCCCTCAGCCGGGCTGTGCGTTACCAGGATCGTTTGCCGGTCCATCAGGGGTTCGAGGCGGGCGATGTCGGCTGCAATTTCTTCCTCGGGTTCCTCGAATACCCCGCACATGAATGGCGGTGAATACTCGTAGCCGACAAAGTTGTATGGACCCATCTCAACGCGCCTGCCGTGGAGAGGCTGAATGCGTTCGCTGCCTGGCTCGAGCTCCACGAAGTCGTCATTCCCCATGACGTAGAGCACCTGAACTCGCAACGGAGAGAGCCTTTCTGAAATTTCTCGCGCGTTGGCGGTCTGGGCTTCCTCGGTCGTCGGGGACTCGCCAAATGCGCCGAGAAGGTCTCCGGCAAGGACTACGGCTTCTGCGCGAGGGCGAGCGACGAGCGAGGGTAGGCGATCGTACACGTCAAACTCGCCGTGAATGTCGGCCATCGCCAGGATGCGCACCGCGGGCCTCAGGCTGAAGGGTAACAGGGCGGAAATCAGATGTTAGCCCGGAAAGCCTGTGGGCTCAAGACAAGCCGCGGCGTTGAAGTCCTTCAGTCTTCGCCCGATGCACGGCCGGCGCATACATCGCTTTCTGATGCAAGCGATCATGAAGGGCGCTTCCGTGTTGATTGATTTGGGATTAAGGGTACACGCGTGGCGCATGCATCGTTTTCTGATGTATGCGTTCAAGAAAGCGGCATGTGCGTTTCGCGAACGGCGTGCCCGGCTGACGTGACGTAACGGCGCCCTTGAGGGCGGCACCACGAAAACCGACTTCCGCACCAAGAAGGAGCGGTTTGCGAGCCTGGGCGGCGGAGACGCTCGATTTGGGGAGGTCTCGAGGTGAGTAGAGCTCTAGTGTCGTTCCAACTATCTGGAGCTGTTTCCGTGAGCAGCGCTTTCGAGCATTCTGCGAAGACCTCGGCCTAAGCATTTCGGCCCATTAAGTTGGAACGGCACTAGTAGCCACGACGGCGATCGGAGCGTCCCCGGTAAGCTCCGCCGCCGCCGCCCTGGGATCCCGAGAAGCGCGCGGGCTGGGGCCGAGCTTCATTCACGGTCAGCCGGCGGCCCTCAAGACTCTGGCCATTTAATCCCGCGATCGCCCGCTGCAGGTCCTCGCTTTGGGCGAGCTCAACAAAGCCAAACCCGCGCGGCTCGCCCGTCATTCTGTCGCGAACCACGACCGCCGAAGCCACTTGAAAGCCCGCGTTAGTCACAAAATCGCTGAGGGCACTCTCGGTGGTGCTGTGCGGAAGATTTCCAATGAAAAGTTTAGAAGCCATCTTTCCTCCTGGTTGAGGCGGCCCTTGGGGTCCGCCTCTTTATCGTACATTGACACGACATTCCCGTTTGCAAGGCTTTAGAGTCTCGGCGGCCCTCAAAGCTCATCCATGTTTGCGCCCTCTTCAAGCGAGCCATGATCGTTCCCGGCTTCGGGCTCTGCTCCGGCCAGCCCGGGTTGATCGCCTGCTGGCTGGGGAGCAAGAGCTTCTGTTTCCTTCTTTTCCTTTCGCCGTTGTTCCCGACGTTCGCGCTTGAGCTGAGCCTTCTCGCGCACCTTGATCTCTCGTTGTCGCTTCCGAAATGTCTGACTGCTCTTTGCCATAGCCGCTCCTCGCGCAAGGTTGTTCAGGCTGAGAACACCCAGTCCCCGGAGATTGAGAAAAGGAACCGGGCGGTTCTGCCCTGATAGGGGCGCATTCTCGCTGCTCGGTTGCTCTCCGGGTGACCTTGGGCTCAAAAATACGAAAAGGCCGCGAGTCGTTCCCGCAGCCTTTGAATACTACTTGGAAGCTGTTACAAGAGCGACGAACACTCTTCATATTATCACAGGTGCGCGAGCCGGCCTAGGACTTTGTTGTTGGTCATTCGCTTTAGAACCTGCTGGCTTTCCGCCCCGGTGGGGCGCATACTACAAGAGCCGGGAAAGGATGCTCGAGTGAACATACAGTATGTGGGCTTTAATGTTGCGGCCGCTTCTCGCACTTACACCTTCCGCGTGGTCGATGCGGCTGTCGAGGCGCGCCAATTCACTGTCAAGATTCAATCCGAAGCATTCCGCTCGACTGCCCTGAAGTTCCAGGATGGTCCGGAAATCTGTTTTTCACGACTGAAGCGGGAACTGGAAGGCGGAAACCAGGAGAGTCGCGCGGCGAAGCCCCACCTTCATATCGGGGACCAGGACATCCAGGAATACTTACAGCGACGCCGCCCCCGCAAGCGGTCGTAAGGGACATCCGGCAAAATCTTCGATCCGGCCTCCCCAGTCCGAATAACACCTTTCAGAACCGAAGCCTCGGTGCGCACCGGCTCGTTCCCAGCCGGAAGCCGGAGGCGTCCACGGCCCCAACAACGAAATCGAGGAGGAGTTTCGCACTCTGAGGCGCTCCTCAGGATCCGGAGCAATACCTATGGAATGAATGTCACGTATTGAATCAAGAGCGCCCTAACGGTGCGCCGACGCTGGCCCTCTCCGCACGGCAGAAGTGGTTATATATTCCCACTCCGACTTTGATGATAGCCCGCGTCAAAATCCCCAGCCCCTTTCTTTGAACGCCGTCAGCCGCCATGCCCTGCCCACTGTAGATTCGTTTAAAGGCCAAGCACATGAACAGATAGGATAATTTCGCGGCCATCGGCCAGCGTCCCGGTCTTCCATGCCTGGTCCGTTTGACGGCCTCTCGGACCGAATAGAAGGAATCCCAACACTTTTTATTCTCCGCCAGCAGATCGTTTCGGCTGATGTTGGGATGGTCGTAGACATCAAGCTCGTTCACACTTTTCAGCCAGAACCGCTCCCCACTGATTTGGATCTTGTGCTTGGGGACAAAGTTCGGGTTGGCAAGATTCTTTTTATCGCTCATCATCTCAAGGAAATCTTTGGTTCCGGGATAGGGGTGATAGAAGGGGAACTGAGCGAGCACGCTGCCGGACTCCAGGGCAAACTGCCTCATGGTCCGGATCGTCTGGAGGGTGTCCGACTCAAGACCGAAAATGATCGAACTCAAGACCATGATTCCAGCTTCTTGAATCTTCTGGATCGTTTCAACCATCTTCTTTCCGGTTGGATTCCACTGCTTGTTGGCGCTCTTCAAGCCTTCCTCCGAAAACGACTCGACGCCGATCAAAGCCCCCCTGATCCGCATCTTGTGGTACATCGCCGAAAGGTATTCTTCGTCGCTGGTAACTTCGGTCGTCATTTGTGTGAAACCGTACATGTTTCCCGGGACCGATTGATGGTATTCCTCGAAGAATTTCAGCCGCTCCTCCCGTATTTGCTCGAGCTCTTTTCTCTTACCCGGGCTTGTCTCGCGCGCGATGCGCCCCAGAGTCGCCGGGTTGAAGTTATCATCGGCAAAAATAATGAGGCGAAAGCCGAGCCCGTACAATTCGTTCACTTCCTCAATGATCTTGTCGGTCAGGCGCTGGCGCGCTTGGCGGCCATCGGTCACCCATACCGAACAGAAACTGCAGTTCTCCGGACACCCGGCTACGGTTTGAACCGTGGCAAACATATATTGTGTCGGGTCAAGGACGTCCCACCTGGCCTTGAGCAGAGTTTCACCGGACACGCGGCCACCGACGTATTGCCTTTGCAGATTGTGGTCCAAGGCGTCTCGGATCGCCTTACTCCATACGAGGTCTCCGTTTCCGGTGACGACCGCATCGGCTCCCATCTCGAGCGGTTCGTCGGGGAAGATCGTGGGGTGAATGCCTCCCATAATCACCGTCGCGCCCTTCGCTTTCGCTTCCCGCAAGACTCTGTAACCCGCCTGGCAATTGCCCGTAGTGATTCCTATTCCGACGATATCTCCAGGATGGACGGTATTTGGGTTGAACCTTTCAAGGGCTTCATCGACCACCGTGGGATCACCAACAAGATCTCGAGGCGTGGCCTGGGCAATTACAAAAAGCCACCTTGGCGTGATAATGCTATATCCCCTGGTCGAGTTTGCCGGATTCACCAGTATCACCCGGGCCATTTTTCATCTCCTCAATCTGCTCGCGCTCGTACAGTCGGATGGATTCGACTTGCGATAAGGTGCGAGATTTTAAATGGTGTTCGGCCCCTCTCGATTTTGAGGCCTTCAGGTTGAGCTTCGTTTCAGGAACGGAGGGCTCAACGGCTGGGGACGGATTATATCCCGCCTCGCATAAAAATCGCTATCCTGAAATTTAGCTGAAAATTTCCCGGCACCGGGCACCCCGGCACAACTGGCAGCTATCATTTGAGGCTGTGAGAAAACCCTTGAATTAGCTGATTGAGAATGGAGTGAAGGTTGGTATGCTCGGCGCATGAGCCGAGAAAACGCGAACGATAGGCAGCCGTTGATCCGCCCGATCAACCGGCAACAGATGAGCTGGCGGGCGCTTGCCGGCCGGAGAAGAACTTGCCCTTTGGCTCCGGCCGGCTTTTGCTATAATTTTCGCTTTACCGGTCTCAACCGAGATGAGGCGGCTCGGGCGGCGAGTCGGGCGGGGTGTCAGGTGCCCGCGGGCAGGATAAAAGTCTAGAAGGAGCTGCCGACCCCGTGCTCCACTACACGCAGGACACACTGGTATGCTTGCTGGCCGGCGGTGCGGGCGAGCGTCTCTACCCGCTGACTCGCGACCGGGCCAAACCCGCCGTGCCCTTCGGCGGGATTTACCGCATCATTGACCTCACGCTCTCGAACTGCGTCAACTCCGGCCTGCGCCGGATCTTTGTCCTGACGCAGTACAAGGCCCTTTCGCTCAACCGGCACATCCGCGAAGGCTGGAGCATCCTGGCGAGCGAACTCGGCGAATTCATTCAAATCCTGCCGCCCATGATGCGCGTGGGAGAGTACTGGTACCGCGCAACGGCGGACGCGATTTACCAGAACCTCTATTCGATTGGCAGCGAGCCGGCCAAGTACGTCCTGATCCTTTCGGGCGACCACGTGTACAAGATGGACTACCAGTTGATGATCAACCAGCACGTGGCCGCCGGTGCCGAAGTCACCATCGGCGCGATCGAATTCGACCGCTCGGAAGCGTCGCGGTTCGGCGTGCTCGAGCTTGATTCCGACAGCCGCATCGTCCGCTGGGAGGAAAAGCCGCCCGACCCCAAGCCCTCGCCGCACAACCCCGACAAATCTTACGTCTCCATGGGCATCTACTGCTTCAACCACGACTTCCTGATTGACGTGCTCATGAAGGACGCCGAAGACTCCGGTTCCACTCACGACTTCGGCCGGGACGTTATCCCCAAGCTCATCGAAAGTCACCGGGTCTTTGCCTACAACTTCATCGACGAGAACCGGAAGGAAGCCAAATACTGGCGCGACATCGGGACGATCGAGGCCTACTACGAGGCCAACATGGACCTGGTGTCCGTATCGCCCGTCTTCAACCTCTATGACAGCCACTGGCCCATCCGCACCTACCAGCGCCAGTACCCGCCAGCCAAGTTCGTCTTTGCGGAGGAAGGGCGGCGCATGGGCATCGCCGTCGATTCCATTGTCTCCATGGGCTCGATCATATCCGGCGGGCGGGTCACGCACTCCATCGTTTCGCCGGACGTGCGCGTGAACAGCTACACCGATATCACGTCACCGAGACCGGCATTGTCGTGGTCGTCCCCGAACAGCGCCTGTTCGAGGAGCCGGAGTAAGGAAGGAGTCCCGGCTGCGGGTCGCGACGGGATGGGTTCGGAGTTTCGAGCCCGTGGCCGGCTGCTCGGCGTGTTTGCGTCGCGCGGCGCGGCCCGGCCGCTCTCACTCGACCTCGGGCACATCGGGGAGGAGGGCCCACACGGGTTGGCGGGCGAGGGACTCGACTTGGCCGAGCCACTGGCTCAGCGCGGCCGCGGGGCGCGCGGCCCTGGCGTCGCCGAGCAGCTCGAAGACCGCGTCGAAGAACGATTTGGGCGGCGGCAGGTAAACCAGGCCCACTTTTTCACTCCCGGGAATCTTGGCGAGCTCTCGCGCGCGAGCGATGGCCGCGTGGAGCCCGCCGAGTTCATCCACCAGGCCGAGTTTTCGGGCGCGTTCGCCCGTCCACACGCGCCCCTGACCGATCTTGTCCACCGCCTTCACGTCCATGTGACGGCCTTCGGCCACGCCGCGCAGGAAATTCTCATAGACGTCTCGCATCGTTTTTTCGACTGACTGGCGCTGCGCGGGAGTGAAGTTCTGGTAAGGCCATTCCAGGGTGGAATTTTCGGTGGTGGCGACGAAGTCCTTCGAAAGGCCCAACTTTTCGTACAGGCCGTGGAGATTGAATTTTCCCGTCACCACGCCGATGGAGCCGGTGAGCGTGCCGGGCTCGGCCACGATTTTATCCGCCGACATCGAAATCCAGTACCCGCCCGAGGCTGCGACGTCCGACATGGAGGCGACGACGGGCTTCGAGCGCTTCGTCATTTCGACCTCGCGGCGGATGGCCTCGGAGGAGAAGGAGACGCCGCCGGGAGAATCGACTCGCAGCACCACGGCTCTGATCGAGGAGTCGTCGCGGGCGCGGCGGAACTGCTCGGCGATCGTGTCCGACCCGATCACCGACCCGCCCAAGGGGTCGTTGCCGCTGCGTCCCGGCAGGATCATGCCCGTCGCGTAGATGATCGCCAGCTTCGAGCGGCCCTCGCGCTCCGTGCGTCGAAGGTATTCGCGCAGGCTCAGGCGGTTGTGGCCGCCGTGGTTCTTCCGTTCGACGATATCGCGGGCTTCGTCGGCGTAGGCCAGTTTGTCCACCAGCCTGGCGGCCAGCGCCTCCTGCGAGGTGAACGGGCCCCTTTGAATGGCGGCCTCCGCCTCTTCGGGCCTCATGCCGCGGCCTTCAGCGACGCCGCGCAGGAATTCGTGGTACCAGTCCTCAACCAGGGACTGGGTGGCCTCGCGGTGCGCCTGCGTGTACTTCTTCTCCGTGTAGACGTTGGTGGCGTTCTTGTAGTCTCCGATGTGGTAGAGGTCCGGGTAAACACCGAGCTTGTCGAGCGCGCCGCGAAAGAACGTCGACGAGGCCATCATGCCGCGCACGTAGAGGTCGGAGCTCGGCAGCAGCAAGACCGTCTGGCAGGCGGAGGCGAGGTAGTAGGAACGGTTCGTGGCGAACTCGAGATAGGCCACGCTGAATTTTCCGGCGCGATTCAATTCCTGAATCCTGCCGCGGAGGTCCTGGAGCTTCGCCATACTCATGCCGGACTCAGTGACGTGCATTTCGACGCCCGTGATCCGCGGGTCGGTGCGCGCGCGCTCGAGGCCCTCGACGATGTCGGTGAGGGTTGTCTCGCGGCCGGCCACGAGCTCGGCAAAGGGGTTGCGCGGCGCCTGCTCCGGAATCTCGCCCTCAATCCGCACCGTCAACACAGTATGAGGACTGATGCGTTTCGACAGCGCCGCGACAATGATCCCCACGACCTCGAGCGCAAGGATGATCCCGATGATCCAGACGAAAAATTTCCCGATTCTCTTCATGACCACCTCCCCAGGCCCTCCGCGGGACGGAGCCCGACGGGAAAGAAACACCATTATCTCCGCCCTTTGACGAATTTCAAAACGGCAGGAGAGCGCGGGCGACTCGGGCGGCCCGCTGGGGACCTTTGTGCTAGAATCGCGGGTTTCGCGAGAGCGAAGGGGAACCAGCCTTATGGCAGAGATTGATTTGATCTTCGGCCGCGAGATTCTTGACTCGCGCGGGAACCCCACGGTGGAGGCGGAGGTCCGCCTCCGCGACGGGTCTTTCGGCCGGGCAGCGGTGCCTTCGGGCGCTTCGACCGGCGAGCACGAAGCGCTCGAGCTGCGCGACGGTGAGCCGCGGCGCTACGCGGGCAAAGGCGTCTTGCACGCGGTCGAAAACGTCAACACCATCCTCGCCCGCGAACTCGGCGGGCACGACGCCGGCGAGCAGGCCCGCATCGATAAGCTGATGATCGAACTCGACGGCACCGAGAACAAGAGCAAGCTCGGGGCCAACGCCATCCTGGCCGTATCGATGGCGGTCTGCCGGGCCGCCGCGCACTCGGCCCGCCTGCCGCTCTACCGGTACCTCGGAGGGCTCCGGGCGCGCGTGTTGCCCGTGCCCATGATGAACATCCTGAACGGCGGCGTCCACGCGGACAATACGCTCGACTTTCAGGAGTTCATGGTCATGCCCGTCGGCGCGGAGACCTTCTCCGAAGCGCTGCGCATGGGCGTTGAGACGTTCCACCATTTGAAGAACGTCCTCAAACAGCGCGGCCTTTCGACCACCGTCGGGGACGAGGGAGGTTTCGCGCCGAGCCTGAAGTCGAACGTGGAGGCCGTGGAGCTGGTTCTCGAGGCCATCGGCAAAGCCGGCTATTCGCCGGGCCGCGACATCTGCCTTGCCCTCGACGCCGCCTCGAGCGAGATGTTCAAAGACGGCAAATATTTCTTCTTCAAGTCCGACAAGTCAAAAAAGTCGGCGGAGGAGATGATCAAGCTCTACGCCGACTGGGTGCGGCATTATCCCATCGTGAGCATCGAAGACGGGCTGGCGCAGGACGACTGGGACGGCTGGAAGAAACTCACCGGCGAACTGGGAGGCCGCGTGCAGCTCGTGGGCGACGACCTCTTCGCCACGAGCACCGAGCGGCTCTGGCGCGGGATCGAAGAGGGCTCGGCCAATTCCATCTTGATCAAGCTCAACCAGATCGGGACCGTGACGGAAACCATCGCGGCCGTCGAGCTCGCTCGCCGTAACGGCTACACCGCCGTCATCTCCCACCGCTCGGGCGAGACCGAAGACCCTTTTATCGCTGACCTCGCCGTCGGCCTCCACACCGGGCAGATCAAAACGGGCTCCGCCAGCCGCACCGACCGCGTCGCCAAGTACAACCAGTTGCTTCGCATCGAAGAAGAGCTGGGAGACGAAGCGGAATTTCTCGGGAGGGCGGCCATCAAGTGCGCTTGAACAGCCCACCGGCACTCCGTTCGTTGCCCCTTCGAGCGGCGCAGGGACAACGGACATCCTCATGCCTCGACCGAAACCTGTAGCCCTCATCATCCTCGATGGCTGGGGATACCGCGCCGAGCGCGAAGCCAACGCCATCGCCTTGGCCCGCACGCCGAACTACAGCCGGCTGCTACACGACTACCCCTGGACACTGGTGCACACGTCGGGCGAGCGCGTGGGACTTCCCAACGGCCTCATGGGAAATTCCGAAGTCGGGCACCTGAACATCGGCGCCGGCCGAATCGTCTACCAGGAAATCACCCGCATCGACGCCTCCATCCTGCGCGGCGACTTCTTCAAGCAACCGCTTTTAGTGGAGCTCATGAAGTGGGGTCGGCAGGCGAGAGTCCATTTCTTGGGGCTGCTGAGCGACGGCGGCGTCCATTCCCACCAGGAACACCTCTACGCCTTGCTGCGCATGGCCAAAGAGCAGGGCGTCGAGCGGGCGTTTGTGCACGTCTTCCTCGATGGGCGCGACACGCCTCCGACGAAAGGCGCCGAATACATCGCCGCGCTCGAGCAGAAGATGCTCGAATACGGCGTGGGCAAAATCGCTACGGTCATGGGCCGGTATTACGCCATGGACCGCGATAACCGCTGGGACCGCACTCAGAAGGCTTACGACGCCATGGTCAACGGCGATGGGAAAAAGGCCCGCGACCCGGTCGCGGCGGCGAAGGAATCGTACAACCAGGGCGTGACGGACGAGTTCGTGGTGCCGGTCGTCATCACCGGCCCTTCGGGCGAGCCCGTCGCGACCATCCGCCCAGGCGATGCGGCGATGTTTTATAACTTCCGCGCGGACAGGGCGCGCCAGATCACGCGCACGCTGACCCAGGCTGAATTCGATGGGTTCGCGCGGCGGAGCTTCCCCGAAAGACTCCACTTCCTCTCCATGACTCGATACGACAAGACCTTTACCCTGCCCTACGTCTTTCCGCCACGGGAACTCGGCCACATCCTGGCCGGCGTCATGGCCGACCTAAACTTGAAAAATCTGCGCGTCGCCGAGACCGAAAAGTACGCGCACGTCACGTACTTCTTCAACGGCGGCGTCGAAAAACCTTATCCGGACGAAGACCGCATTTTGATCCCTTCGCCGAAGGTCGCCACCTACGACCTGAAGCCGGAGATGAGCGCGCCGGGCGTGATGGAGGCCGTCGTAAAAGCCGTGAACCAAGGCAGCCGTGACGTCCTGATCGTGAATTTCGCCAATGCCGACATGGTGGGCCACAGCGGGAAGCTCGAAGCCGCCATCAAGGCGGTGGAGGCCGTGGACACGTGCCTCGGCGAAGTCTACAAAGCGGTCCGCGCCAGAGGCGGGGCGATGATTATTACGGCTGACCACGGCAATGCGGAGTTGATGGTGGACCCTCGAACCGGAGGCCCACATACCGCCCACACCACGAACCCCGTGCCATTGATCCTGGTGGCTGAGGAGCGTCCCGCGCGGCTGCGCGAAGGCGGAGCGCTGGCGGATATCGCGCCGACTTTGCTCGGCGTGATGGGGATTCCCGCCCCGCCAGAAATGACCGGGCGCGACCTGCGGGTGTTCGAGGGGCAGTAGGGGAAGCTCGGGTCGAGGCCTGGCGCGACTTCACGACGTTCTCGCGGAACTGTAACCCATAATTATAATCCTAATATGAATATTACACTATATTATAACAACTCTGTCGAGCAGCCCGCCTCCATCGTCAGGCGCAGTAAGGGCCCGGCAACGACCCCACCGAATTATATTAAGGCCTTAAGTTTCAGTAGGTTAGGAGGGTAGTTCCACGTGGAACGGCCCTGCCCTCGGCTGAGCCCCGGGTTTGCGCGCCTGGCGATGGCTTGCCAGGCTTCGCCCCCAGCGCGTACAATCGCCTCCGGCATGCTCTCCGAGGCGCGCGCTCGTCAACTCCTCGAGCCCTTCGGGCTCAGTTTGAGCGACCCGCAGTTAAGCCAGACGCTCGAGTACCTCGACCTTCTCCTCCGCTGGAACCAGAAAATCAACCTGAGTGGAATCCGGGCGCCGGAGGAATGTCTCACGAGGCACTTCGGAGAAAGCTTCTATATTGCCCGTCGGATTAAACTTGAGGGTAGGTTGCTCGACATTGGCAGCGGCGCCGGCTTTCCGGGCTTGGCACTCAAGATCGTCTTTCCGCAGCTCGCCGTAACTCTGCTCGAACCGAACGCGAAAAAGCGAGCGTTTTTGAAAGAGGTGGCAAGGACGTTGGCTTTGGAGTTCGCTCAAGTCCTGCCGGACCGGCTGGAGCAATATTCTCGTGAGGCTGGCGCTGCGAGCTTCGACGCTGCCTCCAGCCGCGCCGTCGGAAACTTGCCTCAGTTGGTGCCGCAGGCCGCGCGGTGCGTCCTAGGCGTCCGGAAAGCCGCTGCTCAATGACCGCAGCCGGCGGGCCCCCGAAGGCTGCGGCTGCCGCGAGAGAACTCCCTCCTTTTGACAGTCCGCCGGCCGTGCATTCTGGCCTGCCGCGTTCCACGTGGAACTGTTGACGATTTAAGTTGAAGTGAGGATACGCTTTTGGTAATATCCGCTCGCCTTCGACGGGTTGGGTAAAAGCGACGGTGGGCCGCTTAATAGCTATCGCCAATCAAAAAGGTGGCGTCGGGAAGACTACGACGGCTATCAACCTCACTGCCTCTTTGGCCAGCCACGAAAGGAAAGCGCTCGTCATCGATTGTGACCCTCAGGCCAACACTACGGCAGGGCTAGGCTTTCCAAGGGACCCCGCGAGGCGTTCGCTTTACCATGCGCTTGTCTCAGACGAGCCGCTTTCGAAGATGATCCTCAAGTGTGCCGTGGATGGTCTCTACCTCCTCCCCGCCGACCGCAACTTGGTCGGTGCCACCGTGGAGCTGGTGGACCAGAAAGACCGGGAACAGATTCTGAAAAGAAAACTTGAACCGATGAGGGACGAGTACGCCTACATCGTGCTCGATTGCCCCCCGGCGCTCGACCTGCTGACGCTGAACGCGCTCGTGGCGGCGGACTCTGTCCTGGTGCCTATCCAGTGCGAGTACTTCGCCCTGGAGGGCGTTTCCGAGCTCCTTGACACTTTGCTTCGGATCCGCCGCACGCACAACCCGAGGCTCGCCGTGGAAGGGATCCTCCTGACCATGTTCGACGAGCGGACAAACCTCTCGCACCAGGTCAGGGACGACCTGAAGGATTTTTTCGGCGACCAGGTCTTCGACACGCTGATTCCCCGAAACGTCAGGCTGGCCGAAGCGCCGAGTTATGGAAAACCGATCCTGCTTTACGACCCGGAATGCCGAGGGGCATCGAGTTACCTCGAACTTGCCAGGGAGGTCATGCAACATGACAAGAAGGGCCTTGGGGCGGGGGCTTAGCGCCCTCCTGGGGGAAGTCGAGACGACGACTGCCGGCCTCGAGCAGGTCCTCCTCAGCCTCATCGACTCCAACCCTTACCAGCCGCGGCGCGCCTTTCCGGAAGAAGGACTGCGGGAGCTTGCCGATTCGATCCGGGCAAGCGGAGTCGTGCAGCCCATCATGGTGAGGCGGGCGAACGGGCGCTACCAGCTCGTGGTCGGCGAGCGCCGCTGGAGAGCGGCTCGGCTTGCTGGCCTGGAAAAGATCCCCGCTGTCGTCCGCGAACTCGCCGATAAGGAGGCGCTTGAACTTGCCCTCGCGGAAAACCTCCTGCGCGAAGACCTGAACCCGCTCGAGGTAGCGGGCGCCTTCGAGGCCCTCCAGGAAAAGTACCGGCTGAGTCACGAGGAGATCGCCGAGCGATTGGGTGTGAACCGCTCGACGGTCACGAATACTCTGCGCCTATTGCGCTTGCCGGCCGCGGTCAAGGAGCTGCTCGCGGGCGGAAGGATTTCATATGGGCACGCTCGCGCTCTCCTGGGACTTCAGACTGAAGCCGCCCAGGTCCAGCTTGCACAGGCGATCGCGAAGCAGGGGCTCTCCGTCCGGCAAGTCGAGACTCTGGTCGCCACGCGTGAAGCCCGTGCCGGCAGGCGAAAACAGACGTCGGCCACCGCAAGACTGGACCCCAACACACGCGCTGCGGTCCTCGAGCTCGAACGCACGCTTGGCACCAGGGTGAGGATCGTGGGCAATGAGACTCGGGGCAAGATTGAGATTAGCTACTTTTCGTCAGAGGACTTGAACCGGATTTACGAGGCGATCGCCCGGCGATAATACTACATAAATAGTAGTAATTGGCGATTGCGATGGGCTATTGCTACATAAGTAGTTGTATGGACGGCGATCGCCCAAGGACGAAAATTCGCAGGAGGCTGCTATGGTCTTTCAGCTAAGGAAGCCTCGCCGCCGTCGCGAGCTGACCGAAATGACGGACGAGGACGTGGGTTGGCTGGACACCGGCGTTGAGATCGAAGGGAAAATGAAGGTGAATTCCGGGCTCATCCGCTTGAACACCCATTTCAAGGGGGAGATCTTGTGTCAAGGCACAATCCTCGTGAACGACCAGGCCGAGGTTGATGCCGAAATCCACACCAAGCTCATCAGTATCTCCGGCAAGGTCAAGGGCGCAATCCACGCCTCTGACCGGGTCGAAATCAAAGAACACGGGGTCGTCCTCGGGGACATCTATACGCCCTCGCTCGTCATCGATCCGGGCGGATTCTTTGACGGCCAGTGCCATATGCCGATTCCCGGGCCCGAAAAGCAGAGCGCCACGCCCGTTGGTTCGGCGGACGATTTGATTTGACCGCGGTTCCTCATGGGACTCCTTTCACCCTAAAGAAAATTCAGGGACCGTTCTTTCCTGGGAGAGCCCACAGATATTTTCGGCCGCGACGAGCTTGGGGCGATTATCTTCGACCTCCTACCCACTTCCCCCCGCGGCTTTGTCTACACGAAGTGTGGAGTCCACGGGAAT
>QHZM01000498.1 GCA_003224665.1 Acidobacteriota bacterium | reverse complement strand
TGCAATACCCAGGCCAGGACGTTGAGCCAATAGATGGTCGAATCGAACAGGTTCAATTTCCCGGTGTAGGACAGCGTGTAGAGCGCGAAGGAAGCCAGACAAAAGACGTAGAAATGAAGGGACTTGGGCGCGGTCCACCTGCGGACCAAAATAAAAGTCCCGATGAAGAGGTACAGAAGCCCGACGACTTCAAGGAAGTAGTGGAGAGACCTCGAGCTGTTCTCCGGCCGGATGACTACCGTGGTGTCAAATTTTTCTCCGCCGCGAGCAAGCTCGTAAGCCGCCTTGGACCACACGCCGCTCGAAAAGACTGCGTGGCTGGCATCCGCCCAATGTCTGATCGGCAGGCCGTTGATTGATTCGAGCCGGTCGCCCTCGCGTATGCCCGCGCGGTCCGCGGGGCCATCGCGCTCGACTAGCCACGCCGTCACGCCCCGGGAAGAGTCCACCCAGGAAACGCCGTCAGAAGGGAGCTGGTAAAACCTTCTCTGTTGAAAGTTGATGGTGGCTAAAACTACAAGCCCCACGCTCAGGGTCGCGAGGAGGATGGTCGTAAAACGAACTGGAGCTTCCCTCACCATATGCCCTCAGAGCCCGCCGCCAAACGGAGGGTATACGCTCTCCCCTAATTCGAAAGCAAGTTGGATTCCAGCCCGCAAATTCAAACCTTCTAATAACTTCATGCTTCTCAAATGGATAGATCAATCGTCAACGATCGAATTCACTTACTATGGAAATTTGGATATGGCCTCCCGTTTTTCGTAACGGCACTTAAGAAGTTCCTTGTCAAGACTAAACGCCTAACCTCGAGAACTTAACCGCGATGCATGCTCCTTCGCAGCACCCCGCCTGCTTAGACTCTACAAGCAAGGACAAGGAAAGCCACAGGGGCTCTCTCAAAACTGAAGTGAGAACCCGCCGCGAAGGCTTCTGTAGGAAGAAGTCAGAATGAAAGGTTTTCCCCCGGAACTGTACAAGGGGACGTAGCCCTCGCCCAGGAGGTTGCGGAAGTCGGCCAGTGCTTCGATGCGTGCGGGAAGGAAACCAAAGGCGGGGAGAGGCTGACGAATCTGGACGCCAAGAAAGGGCTGGAGCTCAAGGTCCGCGTCTCCGTAAGGATCGACGCCCGTGACGCGGTCACGCTCAAGCCATTGGTAAGAAGTCGTGATCTGCGTATTGCTGTAAGGAACTCGGGAGGAGACTTTACCGGTCACGGAGCGGCTCGGATGAACGCGAAGAAGGCTCTGAAGGTTCCTCTGGCTGTCATCGCTCGTCAAACGCGCAGTTTCCACAGTGGGGGCCCGTCCAAAGGCGTAGGCAAAAGCTGTTTCCATGTGCTTTCCCATGCTGACCGAGTAAGTCGCGCGGAAGCCCGAGGAGGTATAGTCTCCTGCATTCAAGAAAACACCCTCAGCTCCCGGGTTCGGGGAAAGGTTCCCGGCCAGCCAAGCCGAAGTGCCGGGCATTCCCAACCCTCGCACGACCGCGTTCTGGATAGAGTCGCGGTACGCGGCGATTTCCACTCGGGAGCTCCTGCTCAGGTTCCGATGGACACTCACCTCAGCATGGTTCAGTTGCTCCAGCCGAGGCCGGAAGCCCCGCATCGTCACCCGCGGAAAAGCACTCAGCATCCCGACGCGGTCCGCCATAGAGCTTGCCCCATCGTCGAGCTTGACGCTTCCGTAGCGAACGTCGATGGACGTCGAAGGGCTCAAGCGGTAATCAAGCTTCATCCGCGGGCTTGCCGTCAAGACGTCGCGGGCGACGTTCAGGTAATCAAGCTCCAGGCCAGCCATCACGCTCAGTGAATCACTCAGGCGGCGCGTGTGAGAATAGTTGATCGTGATACCCCATGTGCTTGCGGAACGAGGTCCCGAGCGATGACTCGAGCAGTCCCATGGCGCTCATCGAGCCGGCCACGAGGACGTCCGAGTCTTCGGAGAGCTGGCGCATATAGGCGAGGACGCTCCCCACTCCCGGGTCGCCGCCCAACGCTTCGCGCCGGTCCGAGCCCGGCATCATCCCGATCAGGCGCCGTGTAACCGGCGAAAAGCGCTTCAGCGGCTCGCCCGTGGGGGCCTGTGTCTTTGCAATTTCCTGGTATCGGAGAATCGGTCGCGTGGTGGAGGAAGTGCGCAGCACCCACTTCCAGTCGTCGCCCCAGTTCGAAACCTTGCTGGAAGGGACCTGCAAACGCATGGGCGCGAGGATATCGCTCAAGACGAATTTCTGGCGCGAGGCCTCGCCTGCTTCCACGTTGATCCCGTTGCGGACGGCCGGCAACCTGGTGGGCGCGGTGACTCGAATCGAGTACCTGCCGGGGATGAGGCGCTCAAGCGCGAATTCGCCGTGCGCGTCGGTGATGACCCGCTCGACGGCGAGGCGGGCCCGGGACCCGATACCCCAGAGCGGGCCCATCACCATGACCGAGGCGCCCATTAAAGGGTTCCCCTGTCCGTCCGTCACGTTGCCGGACAACCGGCCGAATCCCGCGCCGGAACCCTCCGCGAGTGCCGCGGCGGGCACGAAAATCCCCAGTGCGATAACAACGGTCAGAAGCGAGCTTCGACGATTGGAATGCCTCATATCTCTCGTCGTTATTTCGGCTCCCGGCGCTGCGCTACCAAGGAACAGCCCGGATGAAATTCTTAACGCACTTCAAAAGTATCCGTCTGGGTGATGGTCTGGTTTTTCACGTTGTCCGTGACCTTGATCTGAACCGAGTACTTGCCGGGCTGAAGCGAATTCAGCGGCATCTTCTTCTGCAGCGTAATCTGCTGCGCCGCATTTTGCATCTTGGCGACCTGTTCAGCCTGAGTCAGGACGGATTTCCCCTCTTTAGCGATCTCGTACTGGACTTCCGCCGAGGGCCGATGGGTCTGCGGATCGACCGCCAAGTTGTAAACTTGCATATAAATGCCCAGTGTCTGGTCGCGGGTAAATGTCCGGTTGACGTTGGGACGGACCCTCGAGCCCCCGATGACGAACGGACCGGAACCCACTTGGCTGGTTGGGAGAGGCTCAATCTTATCCGCAAGGATGAG
>QHZM01000502.1 GCA_003224665.1 Acidobacteriota bacterium | reverse complement strand
GCGGGAGATGCGCTCGGAAAATTGCATGATCACCGGCCTCACAATTTCTTCGGAAAAACCTTTTCCTGTAATCGCTCTTCAACCACGGGAGGCACCAGGCCCTTCACCGAGCCGCCGTGGCGAAAAATTTCCTTGACGAGCCGAGAGCTCACGTAAGTGTAGGACTCGGCGGGCATCAAGAAGACCGTCTCGACCTTCGGTTCGAGTTTGCGGTTCATCAGCGCCATCTGGAGCTCATACTCGTAGTCGGAAAACGCCCGGATGCCGCGCAGGATGGCATCCGCCTTTTTCTGCTTCGCGTAGTCCACCAGAAGGCCGGAAAATGTGTCCACCTCGACGTTTTTCATCTTCCGCGTGACGTCCAGGAGCATTTCCACGCGCTCGTCCACGCCAAAGAGCGGCTCCTTTTCGATGTTCGTCAACACCGCTACAACCAGTTGGTCAAACAGCCTGCTCCCCCGCTCGATCAAGTCGAGATGGCCGTTCGTGGTCGGATCGAAAGACCCTGGATAAATAGCGCGCGTCGACGGCATGAGCGGAACGGTTCGGAGGCAGTCGTGAACAGAAGGCCTAACGGGACATTCTAGTCCCTGGATTTAAACCTTGTAAACGAAATTCTCTTTTGTTGTCTCCCAAGTCGCCCTTGTGCAGTCCTGTGTGGGGACTCCGACAGGTCCGCCGCCGGCCAGCGTTGCCACGGACTTCGAGACGTCGTTCGACCCGTTGGCAAACGCTAAAAGCACGACGACAACAGGACGCCGATGACCAGCTCCGCTGTGTCGCGGGTCATGATCTCGGCGCGCGTCGGCCCCGCATCCACGTGGCAGTGCCGGCCAGTCTAGTTGCAGAGCTTGCCCAGATTGACCTGGAGCGTCTCGATGCCCGAGGCCCGCAACGGCCACTGCCCGGCTTCGACCAGCTTTTCTTCAAACGTCCTCATCGGTGTGCATCTTTCAAGCCTACGCCGCTCAAGACCGGAGGGTCAAGGCAAGGGCAAGCGCGCCGGCAAAGCTCGAGCCCGCAAAATTCACGATGCCGTTCGTGACCAAGCCCCGCCGCTCGATGGTCGCTCCGAGCAGGCTGTCCAGCAGGTTCCCGGCGAATGCGGCCCCGACGGCCAGCGCCGCGCCGCCCTTCCCCACAAGCCCGAGCGCATAGCCCAGCGCGACAACCGCCCCCGAGGCCACGATTCCCGCCGCAGTCCCGGCCAGAGTGACGCCGCCGTTTTCACCGGCACGCACCGGTTGGAACGTGGTAATTAAATAGGCTCGGTCGGAAAGCCACTTACCGATTTCGCTCGAGGCCGTATCTCCGGCAGCTTCGGCGAACGCCGCCACCATGGCCGCAAGAAACGCGCCCTCTTGATGGGTGGTAACAATTAGAACGGAGAAAAAGGCCCCCGCCAGGCCATTTGCCAGGGCCTCGCGCCAGGTCCGAGCGCCGCCCCCGGCCTCAGCAATGCCTCGGGATGCTTTTGTGCCATAGCCGATCAAAGTAGCAAACGAGCCGAGCAGGAAGAAGCTGATCAAAATCGAAAATGTCCTGTAGCCGTAACCCAAGTACACAGCCACACCGATCAGGTATCCCGTCGCGGCGCCCGAGCGAGTGACTGTTTTGAGCCGCCAGGCCAAGAGCGCGACCAGCAGGCTCACGATGATGCCGAGCAGAATCCGCCAGCGAAGGTAAGGCAGGTTGCCGGCTAGCGCCGAGGGCTCGACCAGGTAAGCGCAAAACATGAACCCGCCGGAGACAAGCGGGACCGACAGGTTGTCATTGACCCCGCGACGACGAAACCCAAAAGTCCCCACCATGTCTTCCCCGGGTTCCATTTGAGCGCGGGGTCTCGCAGCGTCTCCCCGGCAATGCTTGCCATCCCGTCCCCGAGCGCCATGATGGCCCAAGCCGCGGCCACTATGTGCATGTTGTTTCGATAAAGGAGAATCAGCACCAGCACTGAGACTGGATAAATCACAATGCCTGTCCAGACGTTCTCCGCGGCTGACAAAGCGGAAGACTGCGATTCGTCATCTCTTGCCGGCGCGGGACGTTTACGAAGGTCCACTCCCAGTCGCGGCAGAATAAAAACATTGAACAACAGAGCGAGGCCTGCGCACCCGGCCGCCTGCGGCCAGGTGAGAAAGGGCAGGAGGAAAGCGAAGATGAGCATGGACATGTGGACGATTTTGCGCTTGGAAAAAAGGGGCCGTCCACGGGCGACTGCAGATGGAGCCGCGGGTGAGGAAAGATCAGGCATGTCGAGCTTCGAGAGTCTTACGCAGGCCTTCTTCAAGCGGGGTCACGCGGTAGCCAAGTTCCCTCGCCGCTTTCGCGCTTGAATAGACCCAGTCATGTTTGAAGATTTGAGTGACGCCGGGAGTCAGTTGAGGCGGGCGCCCGAACAACTCGGCCCTGGCCAGTTCGATCGCGCCCACGAGCTTCCCCAGGGCGAGCGGCAGGTGGCGGACGGGCCGCTGGATGCCGGAAAGCTCCGCAAGGACCCGGAAAAGGTCGTTCAATGGCCTGTTGTCGCCCGCCAGAAGGTACTCCTGGCCGGGACTCCCCTTCTCGAGCGCAGCAAGGT
>QHZM01000107.1 GCA_003224665.1 Acidobacteriota bacterium | reverse complement strand
CATGAGAGTGCCCATTTACATTTTCCTCGAGGGGCAGCCGCGGCGGTTGGGGTTCCTTTCGATGCGCGGCCCGACCACCTTCGAGCGTGAAATACCCCTGCCGGTCCATCCGGAGAAAGTGACCCTCGACGAGTACCACAGCATCCTCTCGACGGTGCGCCAGTAAACAGGGCCTCAAAGCTCCTCGAGGCTACTCGATTCGGGGAGCGGGCGGCGGCCCGGAAATCTTGTGCAGGAGCTCCTCGCGGGTCCTCTCCTGAAGCCGTCCCATCAATTTCCGTTCGGCTTCCGCGTCCCCTTTGCGCCCCATCTCCTCATAGGCGATCGAAAGTCGGTAGTGGGCGTCGGTCTGACTCGGGTCGAGCCGGATGGCCCGTTTCAAGGCGGCGACGGCGCGCGGATACTCCTTCTGCCGCGTGTAAATGATGCCGAGATCAAGATAGGCCACGCGAATGTCCCGGTGCAGCCTCAGGGCATCGCCCAGCAGGCGCGTCGCGGCCGCGAGTTCGCCTTGCCGGTAGAAGACGTCGCCCAGATACGCCTTCGCCAGGGCGTGCTCAGAATCGTTCTTGAGTTCCTCGAGGAACTCGCCTTTCGCTTCTTCGAACTTTTTCTGTTTCCAGTGGAGGTATCCCAGGGCGAAGTGGACATTGGGCTGGCTGGGGCTCATCTCGGCGACAGCCCGGAATTCGTTGATCGCCTGTGAACTCCGGCCGAGGCCGTCGAGCGCCTCTCCCAGCAGCATATGCGTGGCAGGCGACTGTGGCGCCTCCTTCTCGAGTCTTGCAAATAATTTGAGGACTTTCTCGTACTCCCCGCCCCAGAGGTAGCTTTCGGCCAAGACGTACAGGAGTTGCGTGTTCCCGGGCTGCTCGCGGGCCACACTCTCGAGCTGGTCTGCGGCGTCGCGATACTTTCCCGTCGCGTAATAGGCCATACCCAGCAGGCCACTGGCCTGCAGGCTCGTAGGCTCGAGTTCCAGCGCCTTTTTGAGCGGCGGAATGGCCGCATGGAAATCACCCTTCTTGAAATATGCGAGCCCGAGGTTAATCTGTGTTGCAGTGAGGCGGGGACTGAGGACGAGAGCTTTCTTGTAGTTCGCGATAGCTTCTTCGTACCGGCCTTCGCGGGCGAGGACGACGCCAAGGCTGCTCAGCGCGCGGACGTCGGCAGGGCTTTGCCGCAGGATGGCGCGATATTTTTCTTCCGCCTGCTCGAGTCTCCCCCGGGACTCCAGTTCCTGCGCTTCCCGGAAGGCGGATTCAATCTCCGGCGACTGCGCTCGCAGGGCGGTCGCGACCAGCATCGCGAGGCAGACGCTCAACTTCGAATATCCCCTGCGCCGCAAGGCGCCACCTCCGCGTCCATCTTAGACCAAGCAACGCCGCGTTCCAATTTGCCGGAGTCCGTTTCATGTCGGGAGAGTGTTAAACAAGATCGATTTTCTCGGAGAGCCAGGATATCACTATAGGGGTTGGCAGTGCGCCCGAAAAAGGGCTTGACACGTCCTTCACCTTGGACGGATTATAACGCTACCCAAGCGTCGGGCAGTGAGGTGCGAGGACTGTCTGCGGGCGCGTCCGTCCACAGCGACACCCTCTCGAGTCCATCCCAGCAACTTCAAGGAGGAAACCGATGTTGCGGCATCGCGCTATTCGACTTTCCTGTCTCATCCTTTTGGGTTCCTTCCTCCTGAGCGTCGCTTCCTTTGCTCAGGACAAGGCCACCATCGTAGGAACAATTACTGACCCTACGGGCGCCGTCGTGCCCGGCGTGAAGGTCACGGTGACCAACACGGGGACAATGGTCAGCCGCGTGGTTGAGACCAACAGCGCGGGAAACTATATCGCGCCTGAGCTGCCGATCGGGAAGTCCTCGGTCCGGGCTGAGTTCAAGGGGTTCAAGGCTTACGAACGGACCGGTATCGTCCTGAACGTCAACGATAATTTGCGCGTGGACATTCAGATGGAAGTCGGAGAGGTGACGCAAAGCGTGACTGTTTCGGAAGTAGCCGTCGTCGTGCAGACCGAGTCAGGCGAGGTCAGCGACGTCATCTCCGGCCAGCAGGTGACCCAACTGGCGATCAACGGAAGAAACTTTTTCCAACTGGCCACGCTGATCCCCGGCGCCTCTTCACTCATGCCGGACTTTAACCTCCCCATCCCTGTCGGTTCCTCGGGAGCCATCTCCTTCAATGGAATGCGTCCCGACCACAACATGTGGATGATCGATGGAGGCGAAAACTATGACCGCGGATGCGGCGGCTGTGTCACCGTGATGCCCTCCATGGACGCCATTGCGGAGTTCCGCGTACAAACCTCAAACTACGGCCCGGACTTTGGGCTCGGGTCTTCGGCGACCGTCAACATGGCCTTGAAGTCCGGGGCTCGGGACTTTCACGGAGGGGCTTACGAATTTGTGCGGAACGACCGACTGGACGCCTTCAACTTCTTCGCCAACAAGTCGAACGCGCTGAAAAAGCCCCCTTTGAAGTATAACAACTTCGGCTGGAACCTGGGCGGGCCGCTCTACGTCCCCGGAAAATACAACACGGACAAGCGCAAGACGTTTTTCTTCTTCAACGAGGAGTGGCGCAGGCTGCGCCAGGGGACTCAATTCTTTGCTCCGGCGATCCCCGCGGCAGAGCGCACCGGCAACTTCTCGGGCGAATTGACGGGCCAGACGGACGCCAACGGCAACGACAAGGGGGCCATCTTCGTGCCCCAGCCCCGTCCCGGTCAGACTTTGCCTCCGGGGCTGGTAGCAGGTCAGCCTTTCCCCGGCAACATCATCCCATCCCCGATGCAGGACAACAATGCCGTCGCGCTCGGCGCGCCGAACTTTATCTTTCCCTTGCCCACTACCGCGGGCGGGAAGTTTGCCGCTGCCCCGAGCGTTCCTATCAACGTCCGCGAGGAAATCGTCCGCGTTGACCAGACCCTCACGGACAAGATCCAGTTGATGGGGCACTTTATTAACGACGCAGTCGTCCAACAGACCCCCAACACGCTCTGGTGGGGTCCTACTTACCCGACCGTAGGGACGCTCTTCGGCAACCCGGCCAAGCACGCCGTCTTGAAGATGACCTGGACGATCAACCCGACGTTCCTCAACGAGCTCTCGGCCGACTACGACGGCAACCGGATTCACCTCGTGCCGACCGGGAATTTTGCTTTGCCGAGCGGCGTCTCGAACCTCGGCAACATCTTTCCGGGCAACAACCTGAACCGCATCCCGGACATCAACCTGTCTGGCCAGCGCTTTGGCGTGAACTATGCCGTCGGACCGTTCCCCTGGGACAACTCGAACGACAACATGACCTACCGGGATGACCTCACCAAGATGACGGGCAAGCATGCCCTGAAGTTCGGCGGTTTCCTGATGCGGAGCCGCAAGAAGCAGGACCTCTTCGGGGAAACCCAAGGCGCTTTTACATTTAACGGGGGCTTTACGGCAGCCCCCTATGCGGGAGGGTCGTCTGGGAATGAGTTCGCCGACTTTCTGCTGGGCCGCGCCTTCCAGTACAACGAACTCGCCTTGCAAGACCGCGGGCACTGGCGATTCTGGAGCTACGGATTGTATCTCGCCGATAGCTGGCGAGTCATTCCGCGGCTGACGCTCCAACTCGGCCTGAGGTGGGAAGCCCTGCCGCACACCTATGAAAGGTACGACCGGCAGTCCAACTTCTTCCCTTCGCTTTTTGACCCTGCTAATTCCCAGAGTCCGGACCCGGCTACCGGAAACATGGACCCCAACGGCCCTGGCTTCCAGACCGTCAGTGGGGTTCCGCTCGATTCCGTCATCCCGGGCATTCGGTTCTACATGAACGGTATCGGGATCGCGGGCAAAAACGGCATCGCGAGGGGCCTGGTGGACAATCACTACGACACCATCGGACCCCGCCTGGGCTTTGCCTATGACCTCTTCGGCAACGGGAAGACCATTCTTCGGGGAGGCTACGGAGAGTTCTTCGAGCGGATTCAGGGTAATGACGTGTACAACATGGCGCCTAACCCGCCGTTCTCCTATAGTCCGACGATTTTCGATACCACCCTGACGAATACCGGCGGGAGCCAGCCCATACCGCCGGCGGGACTCACGGCGCTCGACAAGAGATACCTCGCGCCCACGACCCATCAGTGGAGCTTCGGAGTTCAGCGCGAATTGCTCCCGCAGGCCGTCCTTTCCGTGGAATACGTGGGAAGCGGCGGGACACACCAGCGCATCCAGCGTGACCTCAATCAGCCGTTCATGAACAACCCGCTGCGGGGAACCACCTCGCCCAGCAACATTCGACCCTACCCCGGTTTCGCCAGCATCACCTACGGAGAGGACTCAACTTCTTCGAACTATAACTCGCTCCAGGTGAACCTGCGGATAAACAACTACCACGGGCTTGCGTTCCAGACCGCGTACACCTGGTCGCACTCGATTGACTTGGGCGGAACGGGCGATTTCGCCTCGGTCATGAACGCTTACGACCTTAGGGCGGACCGCGGCAATTCGGACTTCGATCGCAGGCACATGCTGATCTTCAACTACGTCTACGACCTTCCGTTCTTCAAGGGGTCGTCGGGGATGTTGAAGCATGGCTTGGCTGGATGGCAAATTTCCGGCATCAGCACCTTCCAGACAGGGACTCCCTTTTCCGTTGGGTTCCCCGGTGATCCGTCAGGCACGGGCAATGGTGTTCGGGCTAACCTGATCGGGAACCCCAACAACGGGGAGAAGTCGGCTGACGCTTACTTCAACACGTCGGCCTTTGCTGGAGTGGACAAAGTCGGCGTGAACGGGTCCACCGGCTTTGGCGACTCGGGGAGGAACGTGGTCTGGGGCGCGGGACGCAATCAGTGGGACTTCTCCCTTTTCAAAAACTTCACTGGCATCCCCCTTCACGGCACGGAGGGCGGGACGGTCCAGTTCCGCGCCGAATTCTTCAATTCTTTCAACCACACTCAGTTCTCGAGTTACTTCACGTCTTTCGGCGCGCCGTCGACAGGGTTCGGCGGGGCTAACGGAGCTCATGACGCTCGCGTCATCGAGTTGGGCCTGAAGCTTATGTTTTAGCCATTCCTCCACGACTTTGCTGGCATTTTGGGGCGGCCGAGAGATTGGGTCGCCCTTTCTTCTTTGTATATAATCAGGGGCTGATTTGGGCCGCGCTGGCCAGGCACGCAGGGGACGCCACTCTGCTTCTGCCATGCATCCCTGAAGTCGCTCCCTACCGGAGCCATCCCAAGCGGCTGCCAACGCCGTTTATTCCAGGGCCGCATGGGACCTTAGAAGAATCTCAGATCGCAAGTCCACGAAAAGGACCCTCCAACACCCCAGCCAGCGGCTGGATTTTTTCCCTGTGCCTTCCGTTTCCTCTTTGGCATTTGAGCGGGATGTGCTAGCCTCTGGTGCAGGGAACATGCAAGGACCCTCCGACTTGTCGCGCGTTGAATTTCCCTCCGGTCGAAACAAGAAATTTCTACACAGGGCCGGTAAGACTCGCCGGACTTGCGGGTCAGCCCTGTATGACTTCGGCTATAACTCGTTTGAGACTGCGTTGATACGGCCATTTTGGCCTGGCAACGTTCTTGCTGGAGTGTACTAAAATGATCGAGGTAAGACAGCCCTGCTGCCGCGCGGGGGCGTGCAGGATCGCAAGTTGCGGGTCGGTCAATTGAAATCGCGGCTGGAACTAACCAGGGCATAGAGGCGAAGTAGCGCATTTGAAATTTCTTAAAGTGCGTGAATTCGGTCCTCCGACAGTTACCCAAATTCCTCATTGGGTTCCCTTGAACGATTTAAGTTTTCAAGCGTGTTCGCATGGCCCGACTTCAATCGGGGCCGCTCGCGCCGCGGCTGGCGCACACTCAGTCCTTGACCGGGCAAGACTTCCGGCTGATGTCGGCGTGACAGACCTGCTTGAGCTGCCGCTGGATTGGAGCCCGAATAAGCTCCCCAGAACGCTCCTCGAGCCGACTATCTTCCTTGGAGAGTCAGGCGTCCAGAGGGGCACGAAACATCAAGCGAAGTCCGTCGAGATACACTCTTCAGATGCTCTTCAGGTTGGCAGGAAATCATTCACGATGTCGTGGGCTTTGGAGAAGGGTGGCAATCGGTGCCCGAGGGGGGCTCCGAATTACGACGATTGCTCCCGAGCACACGGCAGGACGAGGGCCAGCGGGCTCCGAGGACGCTCACCAGCCCGTCAGCCATCTGTCCATCCGGCAGCAGGCGCGGGCGGGAGTGCTGGTAGCACTTTCGCAACCGGCAGACAGAAATTCTTTTTGTTTGCGGGACCGCGCTTCAGCCGTGTGCCTCAAGGGGCCGCTTGCCATCGTCAGAGCGGCGTAGTTAATTGACGCTCGTGTCGCAAAGCGCCAGCAGGATCAGTTGGATCAGGGCGGAAGATTGTTTGCGCGCCCTCCAGGCCTGATTCTTTGCGGAGGCATTCCTTGATGACGACCAGCCAGACTCGGAGATCCGATCGATTGATGCTGACCATCCCATTGAAGGTTCAAGGGGTGGACGCCGACGGACAGGAGTTCGAAATTCCCGCGCGCACCGTCATTCTCAACCGCCATGGGGCCCACGTCAAAATCCCGCGCAAGCTCCGAGCTGGCCAGACGGTCCGCCTGGTGAACCTCGTAACGAGCAGCAAAGCCGAGTTCCGCATCGTCCGGCCGGTCTCGACGCCGTCGGAGAACGGAGGGGACTACGGCGTCGAATGCACCGAACCGGATGGGGACATCTGGCAAATCGAGTTTGCGCCGCTCGAGAACGGGGAGGCCGCCGACGCCAGGGCGTTGCTCGAATGCCAGATCTGCCGCAAGATTTACCTGGCCCACCTCACGCTCGGCGAGCTTGAGACCCTCCGGACTTACGGCGTCGTCGGCAAGAGCTGCGCGGCCTGCCGAACCGAGACCCCGCTCCGGTATGCTGATTTCGGGACGGTGAAACTGGACACTGTGGACGAGGGATGGAAAACGCTCTTCTCCGGTTTTTCCCGCCAGCGGCGGCACCGGCGCGTCTGCCTGCAACTCCCCCTGGGCATTCGCGATGGCAAAGGCGGGGTTGAAGTCTCCAAGACTGAGAATGTTTCAAAAGGCGGGTTCTGCTTCACCAGCGAAAAGGAATACCATGCGGGCCAAGGTGTGACCGTCGTCTTTCGCGGCGGCACTTTCAGCCGGAACGTCGAAGTCCCCGCCCAAATCGTCTGGCAGCAGCGGTTCGAGAAGAACAACCGGAAAATTTACGGCATCCAGTGCGAGCGCCTGATCGCTCCCCGCGAAACCGCCAGGTTTTAGCTCTCTCGAGCCGAAAGGCCCGTCTTACGAATCGAAACATTTTCGCACGCGGCGATACGAATTGGTCGCTTCCCTCCGCCGGCACCTGAACATTCTCTTCCGGTTCGTTATCCCGCGAGAATACACCTGCTAATTCCCGGCTGACTTGCCAAACGCTATTCCCCGTTGCTCGGGCCCTGCCCAAATCACCACCGCGCCGACAAGGAGGACCGCGACGGCAACCATGCTCATCGATTGGGCGTAACTGAAATGCTCCCCCAGGGCGGCCTCGACCGTCCCTATGCTCGAGGCGCACAGGACCCCCAGTTGATACGCAAAACCCGGGAAGAAGCCGCGCAGCTCGTTCGGGGAAAGTTCGTTGAGGTGCGCGGGAATCACTCCCCAGGCCCCTTGCACCATGAACTGCATCAGGAACCATCGAAATGATGGTGATCCCGGCGGTCGCGCGCGGGGTGAAATGGCGCTCGCGCTGAAGGAACGTCGGATAAAGGTCCTGCGTGCCGTGCGAGATGAAATTCATCATCGTGAGCAGCAGCACCAGGTAGAGGAATCGTCGCCAGTTGCGGAAAATGGCGCGCCGATATGTGTCCCAGTCTGTGCGCGACTCTCGCCACACGTCCGTCTCCTTCACCTTGCTCCGGATGAAGAGTACGAGCAGCGCAGGCAGGCCACCGATGATGAACAGGCCGCGCCACCCCCAGTGCGGAAAGACGCCGTAATAAGCGACCGCCGCAAGCAGGAAGCCTACGGCGTAGCCTTCCTGCAACAGCCCCGAAAGGACTCCGCGCCACTTGGCCGGGACTGATTCCATCGCCAGCGAGGCCCCCACTCCCCATTCGCCGCCCATTCCGATCCCGTATAGCAGCCGGAGGGTGAAAAACACCGTGTAATTCGGCGCGAGGCCTGAGAGCACCTCCACTGCCGAATAAAATCCAATGTCCAGCATCAGCGGCAGGCGGCGGCCGTACCGGTCGGCCATGAGCCCGAAGATGAGCGCGCCGACCGGTCGCATCGCCAGCGTGGCGGTGAGCGTCAGAGCGATGGCCGGGATGGAGCGATGGAATTCCTCCGCCACCGCCTGGAGTACGAAGGTTAGGACGAAAAAGTCGAAGGCGTCGAGCGTCCAACCGAGGAACCCCGCAAGCAGAGCGTTTCGCCTGTTCGCCAGTTCGGCGGGAGTTTCTGCGGTCGGCATGCTAGTGTCTCTTTTCTTGAAAGCCCCGTTGTTGGGAGGTCCCTCCTGGAGGGTGACGAGCCGTTAAAGCGAGACCTCGTAAGTGAAATTTTGGACCGGGTATTGTTGGTCCTTGCACTCCTGTCGGTCAAGATAAATTCGGGGGAATTGGGGGGCTTACTCTTGATCAGAGGTGGGGGCATGTGCAGCAATTTCTTGGGGACTGGCGGTGTCAGCCGACGAGTCTGAGTGTAATGCGACGCGCGCCGCGAGCAAGGGGAAGTCTTGAGGGTTTTCGGCGCCTGAGTGGACGGGCACGAGCCGCGCCTAGTGGTTGGCCAGCTTTTCGGCGAGGGTCAGCAGGGCTTCTCGGTCGGG
>QHZM01000106.1 GCA_003224665.1 Acidobacteriota bacterium | reverse complement strand
CCACTGGCTCAAGGTCCGCACCCTCGGCACGCGCTCGAACCGCAGCGGCATCGGCACCCGCATCGAATGCATTACCGGCAACCACCAGCAGATCGACGAAACTCGCCGCGGCGCTGGTTATGCCTCTCAAAACGATTTGCGAGTACACTTCGGGCTTGGGAAGGCCGTCGAAGTGAACCGGCTTGAAATTCACTGGCCCAGCGGGCACGTGGATTTCTTAGAAAATGTTCGCGCCGACCGCGTGATTTCCGTCGAGGAAGGAAAGGGAACCGTCAGGTCATTTAATTCCCCGCCCCCAGAAAGCTGACGAGGGACGATTGGTAACAACTGCCAAATTCTCTGAGTGTCGGGCCGGACGCGCGACCGCCGAGACGAGCAACATGAAACGGCCTTGCCATTTTTTCCGTCTGCGAGCTCTGCTGCCAATCGTCGCGTGGTTTAGCGCCTTGCCCGGCGATCCGGTCGCGGTGCTTCCCTGGCCCGTTGCGGGAGGCCGACCCGTCGAGGCTCCCCTCTTGGAGCAGATACCTCAACCCTCTTCAAGCGGAGTGGAGCTGGGCGAGGTCCCTCGGAAACACTACGAGCTCGGCCTTGCGGCGTTTAATCAGCGCGACCTGCCCGCCGCCATCCACGAGTTCCGCCTGGCGCTGAAAGACGCGCCCAAATCCGCAACGGTGCACAACTCGCTGGGTTCGGCTCTTGAGCAAAGCGGTCAATCGGACGCCGCTGTGACCGAATTTCGCAAAGCGATTGCCTTGAAGCCGGATTTTGCCGAAGCCTACCTCAATATGGCCCAGGCGCTCGAGCGGCGCAACGACCTCGATGGGGCGATCAGTTTTTACCAGGGCGCGCTGCGCCAGAGGCCGAATTGGGCGGAGGCGCACGCCCGGCTGGGCTCTGTCCTCGGTCACCGCGGGAACCTCCTGGGCGCCCAGAGAGAATTCGAGGCCGCAATCAGATTGAATCCAGATTTTCCCGAAGCCCACTATCAAGCGGGAGTGACAAACTGGCTGCTCCAGCGATACTCGGAGGCGATTCCGGAGCTCAAAGAGGCTCTTCGCCTGCGCCCAAACTACGCCGATGCGCGGTACCATCTGGGGCTAGCCTATCAGCAGCAGGACCTTATGGAGCAGGCCATTGAGGAACTCGAGGCCGCGGCCCGGCTTAATCCGGCCTCCGCACAAGTCCACCGCCCCCTGGGAGCGGCATTGCAGCGGGGGGGCTACCTTCCGGACGCCGCCGCAGAATTCCGGCGGTCCCTGAAGCTCGAGCCGAACCAAGCCGAATCACACAACGACCTGGGACTGGCGCTGCTGTCGCAAGGCGACGCCGAAGGGGCCATTCAGGAGTTCCAGACCGCCGTGAGACTCGACGCAAAACTTTTCGCCGCGCGCAACAACCTAGGCCTCGCCCTTCTCCAAAAAGCCCAGTGGGAGTCCGCGATTGAGGAGTTCAACGCACTGATCCACCTCGACCCGGCGAACTCGGAAGCCCACTACAACCTGGGCGCCGCGCTCAAGCAAAAAGGGGACTTCAGCGGGGCCGTGGCAGCGCTTCAAAAAGCCATTGAGCTCGAACCCTCGCTGTCCGAAGCCCACTACACGCTCGGGGTGATCTTATGGCAGCAGGGTAAGCTTGACGAAGCCGCCGCGGAGTTTCGCGCCGCCGTCAAGTCCAGACCCGAGTACGAGCATGCCCATGCCATTCTCGGTTCAGTCCTGCGTCAGAAAGGCGACCTCGAGGGCGCATTGCAAGAGGTCCAGATTGCTCTTCGGCTCGATCCCAATGATGCCGGCGCGCACCAGGGGCTCGGCATGGTCCTGAGGCAAAAGGGAGAAAACACTCGCGCCAGCGAAGAATTTCAAAAGGCGGAAGAACTCAACAAACTTCGTATGAACCTCCAGGCCGCAACACTCGCGGCGAACACAGGCGCAAAACGGCTCCGCGAAGAGGACGTTGATGGCGCCATCGAGAAGTTTCAGACGGCTCTCAAGCTCGCCCCGAACCAGGCCATGGCGCATTACCAGCTCGGACTGGCGCTTCGCAAGAAGGGCGAGAAGGAAGAGGCGAGACTCGAGTTCGAAAAGGCCCGCCAACTGGATCCCCACCTCAAACCTCCGCGCGAATAGGCAGATTCTCCACGGTGAAGTCCTCGCAGTCTCGAGGGTGTTAACTTACACGTTACTAACACCGAGAAATGCCCAAGCGGTTGAAAACTTCTTTCGCTCGGATTTTGCATTGCCAGATTCACACCTTCGGATATAATCCATTCCAGCCCGGCCAAGGGGGGAACCCCACACGCCAGCTGCCGGGCTTCGATTTCATCGCTCCAGACAGGCGTCGCGAATTGAGGAAATGGACCAGGCGAAGAAACCTGAGGCGAAGTCCGACAGTCTGATCGCCAGGCTCAGCCATCAACTCGCCGCGCTGGAAAAGCGCGACTGGGAACTGTGGTTGATCGTCACGGGGACAGGGATCTTGGTCGGAGTGGGCCTGCTCGCGCTGATCTTCCCATCCGCCATCCTGCGCAGGGGAAACGTGCGGATGGAGATCGAAGTCTCTCGCGAGCTGTTCGTGTCTCTCGTCGCTCTGCTCATTCTGTTCAACACTTACATCATCAGCCGCCGGCTGGAGCTGCGCCGGACGCGCGACGCGGTGATATCCGCGACCATTCAGAGCGAACTCGCGCGGCTTCAGTCCTTTACCGACCCGCTCACCGAGGTCTACAACCGACGGTCGCTGGACGACATGGCCGGAAAATACATGGGCCGTGCCAAGCGACTCGGCACGCCGCTGACGTTCATGGTCCTGGACGTTGATCGTTTCAAGGAGATCAACACGCGGTTTGGACACTTGACGGGGGACTTTGTGCTGGCCGAAATCGCGGCCATCCTGACATCGGCCGTGCGCGGCTCGGACGCCGTTGTACGTTACGGAGGAGACGAGTTCCTGATCATCCTGGGCGAGGCCGACCTCCGGGGTGGACAGATCGTCGCGGGACGCATTGCAAAGTATTCGGAAGATTGGTCGGCCGCCGGCCACTTGCCGAATTTCGAATTGACGATCAGCATCGGGCTCGCCGAGTGGCACGTCGGACAGACTTTAGACAGGGTCCTTGACGAGGCCGACCGGAGGATGTTCTCGAGCAAAGAGACTAGAAAGGATGGGACGAGCCGGAAGTAACTCCGGGACGTCGTCCAGATGAGGGGTGCCCGGAAGGGGTAGCGAGAAAAGAACTCATTTCAATCCACCGACGACCGTGACGAGGCCGGCGGAAAGTGCGGGAACGTGAGCACTGAGGCGAGTCTCCCACGGGCCGGCGCGACGAGTCAACGAATTCTACCGGGCATTCAAAAAAAAGCCTGAGGCCATCAAAATTCCCACGCGGTTCTTACTGACACTCTCTCCGACCACGTTACCCAGGTATTGAAGAATCTCTGTCAATTTCAGCACAGCAGGCTTTTCGCCGACCTTAAACATGTGGCAAACCCTCAGGACGAGAAACGTTAACCGGAAATAAGAAAGTACCAGCCTTTCGCAGCGCGATCTGGGTAACTTCAGGTTTTTATTTGCGTGCTCGAGCAGGTAGGAGAGGGCCAGGAAATCACACTTGAGCATCATGCGGACCCTGGGGTAATCCAGGGGGCCGCCATGCTCCTCTACCGCCTTGCGCACCGAAGGGAATTCCAGCCGGTTGGCGTTGACGATCAGGTTGTAGTACTCCTGCTCGAACTCGCGGCGGAGGATTTTCTGGCACGCAATTTGGAGATAGAAGAGGAAGAACCCGATCGAAAGGATTAGGACGAGAGTCGCAAAAATCATAAGCAGCTGCTCGGCTCGATTTTGGTTTTCTCCCTTGGTCATCCAACATAACTGGGGACCCCTTCACGCACCATAGTACGATGGTACTGGGCAGGGACGGCGAATGTTCAGTCTATCTTGTTGTACAAGAAGGTGTTTGCACTATATTAAACGAAGGGTGACTAATTCGGACCCGGAAGCGGGCTTAAGAATTCAAGCCCCGCTTGGTCCTTCTGGTCGGAACCCGTGGGACCCACCCAGACGACTCGGCTTCGCACCGAATACGATGGGTCTTGGGTGGGGATGACTTCGACGATCTGTCCAGGGGTGAGTCCGCTGCTGCTCACCTGGATCCGGACGCCGTGCTGAGAAAAATCCACGGTTGAAGTTTCGTTCTCAAGTCTTTCGCCCTCCGTTTCAACGATGAGGATAATGGCTATTTGGGTGGGGACGCGCTCGGATCGCCTCGAAACAGGAAAAGACTCGGTAGCCACTCCGCTCAAGGTATATCGAAGCCGCGATTAAATCAAGTGATTAAAACGCCATAGGCACTTCATCAACCAGTCGGGTTAACCGTCGATCCGGGGCTCGCATCAGGAAAACTGAGTGCGGCATGGTTGTTCGACCCGATTAGTGACATACTCTTATCGAACTTACCGGGATGACGGACTCGATTTTCCAGGCGGCAAGGTCGAGGCCGAATCTCGTGAGGATAGGTGCGAGGAATGTTGCCGCGATTCGTGTATCGTGTTTGCTTGACGGGCTAAAATCTTATCCCCTAGACTATGACTTTTAGCTGCCTGCAAACTAATCTGCTCCTATGCGACTCGAGCGGCTGGTCACCGGGTTAGCAAGTCTGCTGCTTGCGGCCCCGCTTCTTCGGGCCCAAAACGCGACTCAATTCTTTCCGCTCAGCGAAGTCCGTCCGGGGCTCAAGGGTGTGGGGCGGACGGTCTTCGAAGGCGACAGGGTCGACGAGTTCCAGGTGGAACTCCTGGGCGTTCTCAAGAACGCGGTCGCTCCAAAACACGACGTTATTCTGGCGCGGCTTTCCGGCGGGCCACTTGAAAAGACCGGCGTCATCCTGGGGATGAGCGGGAGCCCGGTTTACGTTGACGGAAAGCTGGTCGGCGCCATTGCGCTTTCATTCCCCTTCTCGAAGGAAGCTTTCGCCGGGATTACGCCCATTGAGGAAATCCTCCAGGTCGTCCCCGAGCCCGCGCCTCCGCCCCCGAGCGGCGGGGCGAGTGGCGCGCGTTACACCATCGTGCACGCTTCGACAGACCCTCCGGGCGGCGGAAGACTCATTCCGGAAGGAAGCGGAGAAGACCTAGGGTCTCCCGGCAAAGCCTTCCCCGCAGGCAGCAGCGATGAATCGTTGTCCAGCCTCAGGCTGCCGCTGCGATTCGGAGGGTTCCCGAGCGAGGTCATCCAAAATTACGCATCCCTGTTTCGGCGAATGGGGTTCGATCCTCTGGCCGGCGGCGCCCTGTCGGGCGGCGAAAGCGCTTCGGTCGGAAAGGCGGAACTAGGCCCCGGTTCGATGATCAGCCTAATGCTGGCGCGTGGAGACCTGAACTTGAACGCCGACTGCACCGTAACCTATCGGCAAGGAGACCAGCTTTACGCCTGCGGGCATCGGATCCTTCTCACGGGACCGGCGCAAATTCCCTTCTCACAATCGCGCGTCCTCGCCACCGTGCCCAGCCTCGCAATTTCCTTCAAGCTCGACGCTCCGGGACCGCTTGTCGGCACGATCCGGCAAGACCGCTTCGGAGCAATCTACGGCGCCGTGGGCGATAAGGCACCGATGATCCCCGTCCACATTGAAGTGGACTCGACGCTGAACAAAAAGGCCGATTACAACTTCGAAATGGTGCAGGAGACTTTTCTTTCACCCTTGCTGCTTAACCTCGGAGTGGTCTCGACACTGGTCGCCACGGAACGAGCCCTGGGGCCGTCGTCACTCGAGCTGAAGGGCAGAATCCGTCTTTCCAGCGAGGCGGCTGTTGACATCGAAGACGTGGTCTCCGCGGACATCAACACCCCGGCCGCAGCCGGAGCGGCAATTTCCCTTCCCCTCACCTATCTCCTGGCGAGCGAGTTTTCAGATTTACGGGTGGAAGGGATCGACCTCTCCATCGTATCGCGCAACGAGAAAAAGAACGCAACGCTCGAAGAAGTTTGGGCCACGAAGTCCGAAGTCCGGCCCGGCGATCACATTGAAATCACCGCCGTCCTGCGCACGCCCGGGGGCGATTCCGTCGCCCTCAAGATCCCCATGGACATCCCGGAAAGCGTTCGTGGCAAAATGCTTTCCGTCGTAGTCGGCAGCGGATCGACCATTAACGCGCTGCAGTCCAGGTTCACCCCACTGAGTACGTCGCCTCGAGACCTTGGACAGCTCGTCCGAAATATGAACCGGATGCGGCGCAACAACCGCCTGTACGCGCTGCTCATGGCTCCGGAGCGCTCGTTCATCCTGCGGGGAGACGAGTACCCCTCTCCCCCGCCCTCGCTCGTTGAGACTCTACTCGCTGACCCCGCCGCCTCCTCGAGCGTGATTTTCAGCGGGACATCGGTCGTGGCAGATTATGAAACGAAGTCCTCTCCCTACTCCATCCGCGGGCAGAAGACGCTGGTATTGAGAGTGGCCGGCGCAAGAAACTGAGGAACTTGCCGCCGGGTGACCGGGCTCGGGCACAGGGATATCGGAAACCAGGACTTGCTTATGACACGCACGAAGAGGCTCGCCGCAATTCTTCTCGTCTGCATTTTCCCCCCACGACTCGCCGGGGTGGAAACAACTTTCTGGCGCGTGGGGACTTTCGATGAATTCCTCGAGGGAACGCTTACGGGCCTCTCCGTCACGAAGGAGGGTGAACTGAAGCTCGCGCCGGAAGCGCGCGCTGTCTTCAACCCCGATGAGCCGCTGGCCCTTTCGCTCGCGAGCGACCGCAATCACAACCTCTACGTGGGAACAGGCCACCAGGGCAAGGTCTTCCGAATTGATAGGAACTTCAAGTCTTCGCTTTTGTTTACGGCCCACGAGCCTGACATCTTGGCCCTTGCCGCAAGTCCGGACGGCTCGCTCTACGTTGGCAGCTCACCTGAAGGCAAGATTTATCAAGTCTCTCCCGAGGGTAAGTCCAAAGTATTTTTTGAACCCAAGACAAAGTACATCTGGTCGCTGGCTCTCGATGCGCAGGGACGCTTGTATGCAGGGACCGGCGACCGGGGACAGATTTTCCGAATTGAACCGAGCGGAAAGGGCGAGGTCTTCTTCGAAAGCAAGCAGACGCACATCATGTGTCTCGCCCCGGACCGGCAGGGAAACATCCTCGCCGGCAGCGCCCCGAACGGCTTGATCTACCGCGTTTCGCCGCAGGGCAAGGCGTTCATTCTCTATCAAACGGGACTGCCGGAAATCCACGATCTGGTGACGGACTCGGAAGGGCGCATCTACGCGGCGGCGCTAGGCAGCGCCGCAGGCAAAGGGACACCGGAGTTCTTCGTGGCCCCGAGCCTGACCGGCCCCGAACAAAGGGTCACAACGACGGTGACCGTCACCGGAACGGATGAGGCGTCTTCAGGCGCCGTCAAGGCTCAAAACCCGCCCTTGGCGCCCTCCGGTCCTCCCGCGGCCAACCGACAGGGACCCCAATCCTTCGGATTCGGAGTACCCCCGGGGGTGCAGGGACGCGGCTCTCTCATTGAGATCCTTCCCGATTCCACGGTGGAGACGGTCTGGAGCTCGAATAACGAGAGCATTTTCGGACTGGCTCTTCGCGGAAACCACGTTCTGTTTTCGACCGACTCCGACGGCCGTATTTTCGACTTGGACCCCTCGCGAAACGGGCGAAAGCTGACGCTCCTCATCGAAACTCACGAATCGCTG
>QHZM01000105.1 GCA_003224665.1 Acidobacteriota bacterium | reverse complement strand
TCAATAATTTTCCAGGATTTCGGTGACAAGTGTCCGGGCAAGGTCGCGGGAGAGGCGGTCAAGGGCCGGCTCCTCCTCTTCGAAGAGGACGGAGGTGTTGGGGTTGATCTGATATTGCTCCCGGAAGACGTAATTGGAATTCGAGAACAGGACTTTCTGAGTGTGCAGGTCCACCAGTTCGACACTGGCGGTCACCTGAACCTGCATGGTCGTGGCGCGGCCGGTGGTGAGGTCAAAGGTCACGACTCCCGAGCGGACGTCCTTGACGGTGCCTTTCAGCACCGCATCGGCTTCGGAGGGATTCGCCGTGACACGAAACCTGGTCCGTTCAATGAACTCGCGCGTGATCGCGGCGGAGAGCTTCTGCTCGACCCGAAACTTCGGGGTATCGTTCACGAAGATCGGGACGGCGATGGTCTTGATGTCCGGGGGCAGGCGGCTGGCGCGCCCCGCCACCTGATAGCCGCAGGCGGGCAGAAACAAGAGGAGCGACAGGTTGAGCCACCGCGCTGCGGAAACACAGACGTCCGGAGATTGCGGCGGGCTCTTCATCCAGCTACTGAAGACTGCGAATTCTTGTGACAGGCGGCGCGTCAGGGCACGGCGGAGCCTGTCCTGACGATCGTTGTCGGGAGCCGTGCCGCAGAAGCCGCTAAAGATGACCAATCCTTAAGATGCAATTCTCAATAGTCGGTTGAATGTCATTGCTCTCGGTGCGGAGCGCTTCCGGCTTTTACTTCGACGGGCGCAAGCTCTCGGCGATTTCGACGGCGTTGACCGCCGCCAGGCGCAGGTTATCGGCCACCGCCCACAACCAGGCCCCGCAGGGGTGGTTGGGATCGGCGGCGATGGCGTCCACCAGAATGTCGCCGCTTCCCACGGCCTCGACTTGCGAGGGAGCGCCTTCTGAAAACCGACGCAGTCGGACGGGCTTCCCCTCGAGGGCCTGCGCGAGGGCTTCGGGCGCCGAGGGCGCGGCCGTCTCGACGTAAAGGGAAAGCGCCAAGGAGTAAAAAACGGGCGCCTGGAATATTCGCACAGAGGGCAGGGGTGCGCCACCCGACAGAAATTCCCGCAACTGCTGCCGGATCCGCGTCTCGAGTTCAGCCAGCGCGCTTCCCTGGGTGCTCCCCAACCGGGGCAACAGATTGAACGCAAGTTGGGCACCGAAAACGGACCGAGGTATTTTTTGAAAACTGAGCAGGTTCACCGTCTGCTTCTGAAGTTCTTCGATCCCCTTCGGACCGATTTCGGAGACAGGGCCGAAGACGTTTGCTACTGCGCGCTCGAGCGGAAATCGTGACGCCAGGCGAAGCACGAGACTGCTGATGAGGATGGCGGCCGGATGGGGAGAGACAATTAATCTGGTGCCGGGCACGGCGCGATGCGAGGCATGACCGCGATGAGTGCGTCGGTCGAGGAAAGGCACACTCAGGACGCCGGCCGAACCTGCGCCCTGCGCGCAGGCCCTCGCATCCGTGAGGTCAATAACGACGCCGCGCGTTGCCTCCGCCGGCACGGAAGGGCCGCCGGTGTTCCCCGCGCCCGCGGTGGCGGCGGCCGCCGCTGCCGGCGCACCTGCCACCGCGCTCGAGAGGACAGTTCGGAGAAATGCCGGGAGGGTCGCCCCGCCTTGGGGTTGGGCGACCAGGAAAGTAAAGTCCACGTCTTGCCCGCGCACTTCCTCATTCCTCATCGCCGACTCAAAGTCCTTATTCAAGTCCACGATGGGCGCGTCAGGCTCTTCCTCATCGCTTTCAAGTTTGATCAGCCGGGAGACGGGAAAACCGCGCTCCTCGAGCACGGTCAGGACTTCCTTTCCCAGCAGCGAGGAGGCTCCGACGATGGCAACGCGGTAACCCTGCGGAGCCAACTTCATGCGACGTGAACCTCTTCAGGAGCGTGAGGTTGCGGTCGCAGCCTGGAGGTGAGACGGGCGAGCGGGCCGGAAAGAGAGTAAGTCAGGGTCAGCGTCAGCAGTACAGGTTCTGAATAGGCCCAAATGGCATAGGCAACAATCCCGATGATAATGATGGCGAAATAGGGGCGGCGGCGGCGCAGGTCCAGCGTCTTGAAAGTGTGGTATCGCAACCGGCTGACCATCAGAAACGCCAGCAGGCCCACGACCGCCAGCCAGACCGATTCGTAAATCCAATCGTTCACCGGGTACTTGGCCCAGTGGACGATGCCGGCGATTACGCCTGCGGCCCCCGGACGCAGGTGCTGCACGAGCTGCGTTCCGAAGACCTCTTCCACGGGGCGCACACCCCAGGCGAAGGCCAGAAAGGCGGGAGCCACGCCAAAGGTGATGACGTCGGCCAACGAGTCAAATTGCTGGCCGAAATCCGATGTGGAATGGGTGAGCCTGGCAATCCGCCCGTCCAGGATGTCAAAGAGCGCTCCCCAGCCTATGGCCTTCGCGGCGTAATCGAATTCCATCTTGAGGGTGGACAATATGGCGATATACCCGCACACCAGCGTCCCGACCGTGAACAAACTCGGGACGAGGTAAATCCCTCGCCGCGGCTGGCCTTTAGTGTCCGGCTTGCGAATTTGAATTTGTGATCCCAAGGACGCTGCTCCCTGCGCGGACGCGGTCTCCCACCTCGACTTTTAATTCAACCACAGCTTCCACGACGACGTCCACGCGCGAACCGAACTTAATCATACCCACTCTTTCTCCGCGCTCAAGCCTTTCACCCGGCTGCTTCCAGAAAACGATCCGACGAGCCAGGACGCCGGCGATTTGTTTGACAACCACTTCGACGTCTTCTCCCCGGATCGTAAAAACGTTTTGCTCATTTTCGACCGAGGCGCGCGCCTGCATCGCCATCCGGAAGTTCCCTTTCCGGTACGAGACCTGCTTCACGGTCCCGCCAATGGGCGAACGGTTTACGTGGACGTCGAACGGGGACATGAAAATGCTCACCCGGCGCGCGGGCCGGCTGTCGAGCTCCACGTCACGGATTTCAACCACCCGGCCATCCGCAGGGGAAACGATAGCGCGAGGGTCGGCCGGGATCTCGCGTTCAGGGTCGCGAAAGAAATTCAGGATCAGCACGGCCAGAATCAGGAAGAAGGCTCCCGACCCGTAGAGCCGGAATCCCATCAGCCCGCCGGCCAGCAGGACCAGCGGCAATCCGTACCAGTAACCTTCTTTTACCATGGACATTCGCGCCCGTGCCCTGGCTGACTTTCAAACCTTAATATATGAGGACGGTGTCGTCCGCCGTGGGGCAGGCCCGGCCGGCGGGCTTCAGGAGCTCCGGGCTTGTCGAGAGCCTAGGCGATTCGCGCCCGATGAACCAGCATCTCCATCTGGTCCTTGACCCGCAATTTCAGCTTCTTCAAGCGGATCTCTTCCAGCTTATCGTGTTCGCTAAGGTAAGACTTGGATGCGAGTTGCTCAAGCTGAGCGGCGTAACGGGCGTGTTCATCGCGGAGGCGCTGGTATTCCTGGCTGATACGGGCTTCAGCCGTTCAAGCTGGGGCGTTGACGGTGATTTTCAGACGCGAGTGACAAGAAGGCCGACTTCCTGAGTGAGGCATCAGTAATCTCTGCTGATAACTTTGCGTCTCCGGATGGAGCATGCCCGAAGCCCACCAGGAAGACAAAGGAACTAAAGGTGCGCTGTGGCCAGAGTTTTCGTTTCAGGGGGCGGTCGAAAGGACCTCGGGCGGGAAGAGGGTAAGGCAAAGCACGTAAGCGTCCTCGTTCGGGTTGCGGTAGTAGTCTTTGCGGAGCGAGTGCAGACCGAACCCCAGCGAGTAATACAATCCCTGGGCGTTCTTGTTGGAGACGCGGACTTCCAGGTAAACCCTGCGGACACCCGCTTCGAGCAGGCGCTTCCGGCCTTCTTCGACCAGCACCCTTCCCACGCCCTGGTGCTGGTGGTCGGGGTCAACGGCCAGGTTTGAAAGCTCCGCCTCATCAATAATGCGGTGGAAAACCGCGAACCCGACGACTTTCGGCGTCGTCGCAGTATCGAGCACTGCCACCAGGATCATCCCGCCAAGGTTGCTCGTCAGGCGCGAGTAATCACTCTCCACCCAATGAGCGGCCTCTGGACACTTCTCTTGTATGGCGAGAATCGCGGCGAGGTCTTCTCTCTCGATCTGCCTGACCTTCATTGAGCTGAAAGGCCGTTCTGTAGCCGAGGACTGAAGCGCCGGCTGTTGCCGCGCGCACTACGTGGCCTTCCCTGGAGGCGCGCAGCGCCAGTCGAGCCATCGCTCCCAGCAATGGCGCGGAGACTGCTTGCCACGCGAACGAAGTCGGCAGCCTCTCCCGCAGCCCCTGAGCGACCAAGTCGTGTTCGCGGGCGATGCAGCAAAACTTGCTGCCCGCCCGTTCGCCCGATTCGACTTCTTCAAGGAAACGCCGCACCGCCTCGGGCTTCAGCACGACCCCATCCCCCTCAGGGTCGAACCGGTTCTCCCCGGCCTGGCCCGCGCGCCGGAAAAGCCCCAGGAAAAATTCCCGCCGGCGGGCGTCCAGGACCGGGATGGCCCAATCAGCCTCAGGTCGCGCCTGTTCCACCATGGCTTCAAAAAGCGAGATCCCCCTTACCGGGCGCTTCAGGGCATACGCCCATCCCTGCGCCGCCGCCACTCCGACGCGAATCCCCGTAAATGATCCCGGCCCGTTTGCCACTGCAAAAAGGTCGATATCCCCGAGAGCCAGTTTTGATTCCCGGAGCAACTTGCCGACCGTTTGAAACAGCGTGACCGAATAAAAATTCGCGGGGCCTTGACTCGCCTCGGCTGCCACACAGTCCTGGTCGCGGTAAATCGCCGCCCCGCCCTGTTCGCTTGTGGTGTCGATAGCAAGGATCAGCATCGGAAACTCTTGGCGGCCGACGCGCCTGCGCTTTTTCCCGGGCCGCAACGCTTCCCGAACGACTTATTGAATGCTCCTGCCTGACCTACCAACCATTTCTCCTGCGAGCCTCCCGAATTTTTCCGTGCGTGGATCGAGACCCGCGCCGGAGACGTCCTGGGCCAACCGGACAGTATGCTACAATCTGGCTTAGCGGGCGAACTTCAATTGCGCGAATAACAAACGAATCGCGATTGTTTTCGCCGGAGCGGAAAAGGCAAGAGGGAAAGCACGCCGGCGCTCAGGAGACCGAAGGTGGAGACGCTGTCGCTGACTCGAGACGAACTGCTCGAGTTAGTGAACGTGATTGCTGCCGAAGTTTTGCGAGAGATGCACAAGTCGGGGGGCAACAAGGGCCGGCAAGCAGGGACGAAGGGTGGAAGTCGTGGGCCGGAAGCAAGCGCCCGGAACCCCGCGCCGCCGGCCATGGACGCACGCGCCGTCCGCATGAGCCCCGACGTCCGAAAACTTGCCGGCCTGATTGACCACACCTTCCTCCGTCCCGACGCGACGCGCGCCCAGGTAGAAAAACTCTGCGACGAGGCACGGTTCCTCGGAATGGCTGCCGCCTGCGTGAACCCGGTCTGGGTGCCGCTTGCGGCCGAGAGGCTGCGCGGCTCCGGGGTCAAAATCGTCACGGTAGCCGGGTTCCCGCTCGGGGCGACGTTCACCCTGGTCAAACGCGCCGCTGCTGAAGCGGCCATCCGGGCGGGGGCCCAGGAAATCGACATGGTGATGAACATCGGAGCGCTGAAGTCCGGGGACGTGGACCGAGTGGAAAACGATATCCGCGGCGTAGTCGAAGTCTGCGACGCGGCTCGCGCGGCGGTGAAAGTCATCCTTGAAACCGGTTTTCTTTCAGACCCGGAGAAGGTGACAGCTTCAGAAATCGCCAAGAAGGCTGGAGCCGATTTCGTAAAGACCTCCACCGGCTTTGGGCCTTCCGGAGCCACAGAAGCCGACGTGCGCCTCCTGCGGCAGACGGTGGGGCCGGAGATGGGCGTGAAGGCCGCCGGCGGTATCCGGACACTTTCGGACGCCCTCCGGATGCTCGAAGCGGGCGCTTCGCGCCTGGGCTCGAGCGCATCCGTCGCTATCGTGGAGGAGGCGGCTCGGCTCGTCGAATGACGGATGGGCGGTAGCCGCCGGCTGCGGAAGACCCTTCGAAAACTTTGCCCGGGCTCGGCGCCTAGCAGCGGGCGAATTCAACCCGAGTCTCCGGCTGGAACCAAACTCGACAAAGCGCGCGGTCCACAATTACACGATGCCGACCCGTACTCTCCAGGGAGCCTCACCCGGAATCGGAATTGACATGCCTGAAACAGCGAAAGTCACGGCGCGGCCGCTCGAGCCGACTGAGCTGCTGACCCTGCTCGTCGAAGCGACGGAGCAGCTCAACTCGACGCTCGACCTCGACGAGGTCATGTCCCACATCGCGGCGATCGTCAAACGCGCCATTGATTACGACGTGTTCGCCATTCTCCTGCTGAACGAGAAGACTCAGGAGCTGCGCGTCCGATTCAGCCTCGGCCATCCGGAGGATAGGGTGAGGAACCTTCGCGTCAAGGTGGGCGAGGGCATTGTGGGTCGTGCAGCGAAACTGCGCCGCTCCGTCCTGGTGAATGACGTCCGCCAGGACTCGGGTTACATCGAGTCCTTGCCTGCCGTGCGGTCGGAGCTTGCCGTCCCGCTGATAGCCAAAGGCCGCCTCATCGGCATCATGGACCTCGAAGCCTCGGCGGCGGATTTCTTCACCGACCAGCACAAGACCCTGCTCGAGCTCCTTGCCGCCCGCACGGCGATGTCCCTGGAGAACGCCCGGCTCTACCGGCGGACTCTTCGCCAGGCGCGGACGTTGCAACTCCTCAATGAGATCAGCCGAGAGTTCAGCTCAGTCCTGGTCCTGAATGAGCTGCTCGGGAAGATCGGGACGCTGACCAAGCGCGTGATTGATTACCACCGGTTCTGCATCCTCCTGGCCGATGAGAAGACGCAAACATTTAATGCCGTGATCTCCCTGAAGAAGGACGAGCGGATGCCGGAGAAGTGCAACGTTGCCTTCGGCGAAGGGATCGTGGGCGCGGCTGCGAGCTTGCGCGAGACGGTGGTTGCTCCCGACGTGAGTAAGGACCCGCGCTACATCATGGTGAACCCCGAGACGCGGTCGGAGATGGCCGTTCCACTCCTGTATCACGACCGCGTGATCGGCGTGGTCGATCTCGAGAGCCCGCACGCCGGCTCCTTCACCGACGAGCACGTGCGCGTTCTTTCCACCCTCGCGCCGCAGATCGCCATCGCCATCGAGAACGCGCGGCTCTACGAGCAAGTGGCGAAAAGCGAAGGCCGCATGGAGCGCGACCTTCAGAGGGCGCGGGAAATCCAGGTGCACCTTCTGCCGCCACTCTCCCCCAGGATTCCGGGCCTCGAGGTAGGGGGCAGGTTCCTGCCGGCGCGCGAACTTGGAGGCGACCTTTACGATTTCCTGACGTATGGCAAGGACCGCCACGTCCTGGCGATTGGTGACGTGAGCGGCAAAGGGTCTCCTGCAGCGCTTTACGGGGCGATGGCGATCGGCGTCCTGCGCAGCCTGGCGGCCCAGCGCCTTTCGCCCGCGGAAATGTTGCGCCGGCTCAACCTGACATTCCTCGAAAGGCAGGTCGAAGGCCACTTCATCACTCTCCTCTATGTCGTCTGGGAACCGAAGACGCGAACGCTGCGCGTCGCTAATGCCGGAATGCCGTTACCCATCCTCGTGCGCGATGGCCAGTCCCGGCCCCTCCGCGCCGAGGGAGTGCCGCTCGGGCTGCTCGGGCCAGCCGAGTATCAGGAGACTACGGCCACCCTCAAACCGGGCGACCTGCTCGTCATGTACACGGACGGTCTTGCGGAAGCTGCCGGCAAGGAGCACGAGGAGTTCGGCCTCGCCCGCCTCCAGAAGGTGTTGCACAGCAGCGCTGGGCGGCCCGTCGCGGATATCGTGGACGCCATTTATTCCGAAGTTGCGAGGTTTGAGGCTGGGTATCCTCGCCGCGATGACCAGACGTTGCTGTTGGGCAGGGTCCGATGACGCTGGGTGAGGGATTCGTGTCGCTTCCGTGAAGGACTCGTTCGGAAGCATCCTCGGCATCATTGTAAGCCCGCACCTCAGAGTGCGGGCCGGGGACGAGCAGGCTGGTGACTGACCATGGAGGCTTTCCACCGCCGAGCGGACCAACTTTACTGCGAAGACGTCCCGCTTTCCTCTCTTGCCAAGCGCTTCGGCACTCCCGCCTACGTCTATAGCCAGACCGCCATCCTGGAAAGGTTCGGCAGGCTCGCGCGACACCTTGCGGGCCTACGCAGCCTGATTTGCTATTCGGTGAAGGCGAATTCGAACCTGAAAATATTGGACTTTCTCCGCCGAGCCGGAGCGGGCTTTGATGTGGTTTCAGGGGGTGAACTCCTCCGAGTGCTCCGGGTGGGAGCGAAGCCGCAGACCATCGTGTTCTCCGGGGTGGGCAAGACGGCGGCGGAAGTGGACGCAGGCATCCGCGCCGGCATCCGGATGTTCAACGTCGAATCGGCCGAAGAGCTCGAGCTCATCGAAGAACGCGCCCGCGCCCTGCAAAAACCTGCCTGGATTTCCGTCCGAATCAACCCGGACGTGGCCGCGGAAACGCACCCTTACGTCGCGACGGGCCGCGTCGTGCACAAGTTCGGTGTCCCGAAGGAAGAAGCCTTGGCCCTCTACACGCGTGCCGCAGGGTCGAAGCACTTGAAGGTCCGCGGCGTTGCCTGTCACATCGGCTCGCAGATTCTGAAAGTCGAGCCCTTTATGCGGGCGCTGGATGAAGTCCTGCACGTCGCGGAAAGGCTCCTCGCCGTGGGGATTGAAGTCGAAGACCTGGACCTCGGGGGCGGCTATGGGATCCGCTATGTAGACGAGCCGGGTTTCGATTTCGACCGCCTCACCCGGGAAACCGCCGCGCGCCTCGCGGCCGCGCCCTACCGTCTGATTGTCGAGCCGGGACGGTCCCTGGTGGGCGAGGCGGGCGTCTTGTTGACTCGGGTCCTCTACGTCAAAAGGAGCCAGCAGAAGAATTTTGTCGTGGTCGATGCCGGGATGAACGATCTGTTGCGTCCCGCTCTTTACGGTTCCTATCACGCGATCGTGCCGGTCGAAGAACGCGCCGGAGAGAAAATCCTGGCGGATATCGTGGGGCCGTTGTGCGAGACCGGAGATTTCCTGGCTCGCGACCGCGAGCTTCCCGCGGCGCGCGCGGGGGACCTTCTCGCGGTGCTTGCGGCGGGCGCGTACGGATACGTGCTGGCCTCTAACTACAACAGCCGGCCGCGCCCCCCTGAAGTCCTCGTCCGCGCCGGGACGGCTGAGTTGATTCGGCGGCGGGAAAGCCTGGAAGATCTCATGGCGGGCGAAGAGAGTCCGTCTCGGCGGACGGCCCGCGGCGTCACTCGCCCCCGCGGCCGGCGGAGAAAAAGCCCCGCGGCAAAGCCTCGCCGGCCGGCGCGGCGGAAAAATCCCTGACGCAAGAAATAACTCCGCGGCTCAAACCCTCGAATCCACACACAGCCGACGTAAAGTTATCCCACGTCCCGCTCCCAGCCTCGCCGGACGTACTCGCCGGCTACCTCGATCAATCCTGTGCGTCGTGTTCGAATCGGCTTGCTTCAGAGTGGAAGGGCCGGGGGGGGCGTGGTCCGGCGCTAGCGCCGTTCCAACTTAATGTGGCGAAATGCCTAAGCCAAGGCCTTTCGAGAACGCTCGAAAGCGCTGCTCACGGAAATAGCTCCAAATAGTTGAAGCGGTACTAGCGCTCGCCCCACTTGAGTTTTTGCCGAAGAATTTTGAAGTAGTTTTTCTCGTCAGGCTGGATGAGTTCGACGTAGGAGCAGGCTTTCTTGACGCGCACGATGTCGTCGCTGCGCGCGGCGATGCCCATCTGTCCGTCCACGGTCAGGTAAGCGATCTCGCGCTGGGTTCTCACCACCACCTCGACCTTGACCGAATCCGGCAGCACCAGCGGTCGGTTGGTCAGCGTGTGGGCGCAGATGGGCGTGATGATGAAGGCCCCGACCGTCGGCACGGTGACCGGCCCGCCCGCGGCCAGCGAGTAGGCCGTGGAGCCCGTCGGCGTCGAAACAATCAGCCCGTCGGCTTTGTAGGCCGAAACAAATTCGCCGTCCACGAGCACGTCAAAGTCGAGGATGCGGGCAATCGCGCCCTTGTTCAGGACCACGTCATTCAAGGCCAGGAAGGAAGCCAAGGTCTCGTCCGCGCGCACAATTTCCCCTTCGATCTGCACGCGGCGCTCGCTGCGATATTTCCCGGCCAGCACTTTCTCGAGCGTCGGGTAAAGCTCCTCGCGCGTGATCACTGTCAGGAAGCCCAGGCCTCCCAGGTTGACGGCGAGGATCGGGACCGGCTTCCGGTTGAGCGCGCGTGCCGTGGCGAGCAGCGTGCCGTCGCCTCCCAGCACGACCAGCAGGTCCACCTGGCCCGGCATGTCGTTGCGCGTCAGGCAGCGTTCGGTGCTCTCCACGATGGTCCCGGTCTCTTTGTCGATGAACGTTTCGATCTCGCGCTTGCGCAGCCACTCGATCAGCGGCGGGACGATCTCGCGCACTTCGGGCTTCCGCGGTTTCGAAATGACGCCGATCTTCCTGATCTGCATGGGCGGCAAACAATCCGTCTTGTGGTGGCGCTCGGCGAGCGCCGGAGAGGGGGACGGCGGTCGCGCAGGCCGTCGTTCGAGCGCCCGGGACTCGCGCGAGGCTATTCTAGCCAGAAATAGACCAAATCGCATGCAGGAAATACTCGCGATTGCCCGAAGCGCCGCGCAAGGCGCTCTCCCTCGAGGTGAGCCCTCGGAAGCTGAGCTCGAGGAGTCTTCGCGAGACTTTGTCCACCGACTCTTGATGCAGGCGCTCGTCGCGAACGATCCCGCCCTTTCCTACCTGCCCGCGGCCGACTTCAAACTGCGGTTTGACCAGCACCAGGACGTCGGCCTGCGGTTTCAGGAGCGGAGGCAGGACGGAAACGATCAGCGTCGCGGAAATAAACGAGACGTCAATCGTGACCAGCGCGACGTGGTCGCCGATCTCCCGGAGCGAGAGGTAGCGCGCGTTGGTCTTCTCGAGCGCCACGACGCGCGGGTCGCGCCGCAGCTTCCAATCGAGCTGGTTGGATCCGGCGTCCACGGCAAAGACTTTGGCCGCCCCTCTTTGCAGCAGGCAGTCGGTAAAGCCTCCGGTCGAGGCGCCGATGTCCAGGCAAGTCTTGCCTTCAACTTCGATTCGGAAGTGATCGAGCGCGGCTTCGAGCTTCTGCCCGCCGCGGCTGACATATTTCGGAGGCTCGCCCAGCAGCCGGAGCCTGGCCTCTGCGCTCACCAGCAGTCCGGACTTCTCGGCCTTCTGGTCGTCCACCAGGACCTGCCCGGCAAGGACCATCGCCTGCGCTTTCTGGCGCGTGCACGCAAGGCCGCGTTCGACAAGCAACTGGTCGAGCCGTATTTTCGCCGAACGTTTCTGGGCCATAATCTCTGTAGGGACGATCCCGCTCAGCGGGATCGCCCCTACGTTCCAGAAGCGCCTAGGGCCGCAGCGAAGAGCGGAATTTCACTTCGGGGCGGGGCAACTCGTTCGCGTAATTTTTGACTCGCTGGACGATGCCGTCCACGTCGAGACCGTATTTGGCGTGGAGCAGGTTGGGCGCGCCGTGCGGGATGATGCGGTCCGGCACGGCGATGCGGAGGATGTGGGTGGGGATTTTGCGGTCGTGAAGCAGCGAGGTCACCACGGCGCCGAAGCCGCCGGCCTCAGTGCCTTCTTCGGCGGTCACCAGGAACTGCTTTTCGGCAGCCAGGCAGCAGATCAATTCCTCGTCGAGCGGCTTGACGAACCTCGCGTTGATGACGGTGGCTCGGATTCCCGAGGCCTCGAGTTTCTCCGCCGCTTCGAGGCAGGGATAGACCATGCTGCCGAGGGCCAGGATGGCGATGTATAGAGCATGTGGCGCAATTCGTTTTCGTCTTTGGGCGCCATCACGACCATCCCGGGCAGCGCCCCGAGGTACGCCAGGTCGTAGAGCCCGTGGTGAGTGGGGCCGTCGGCGCCCACAATGCCCGCGCGGTCGAGCGCGAACGTAACGGCGGCGTGCATCAGGCAGACGTCGTGGATCACCTGGTCGTAGGCGCGCTGGAGGAAAGTCGAGTAGATGGCCGCCACCGGCCGCATTCCCTCGCACGCCAGGCCGCAGGCGAAGGTCACGGCGTGCTGCTCGGCGATGCCCACGTCAAAGAAGCGGTCGGGAAAACGCCTGGCGAATTCGTCGAGCCCCGTGCCCTCCTGCATTGCCGCCGTGATGGCGACGACCCGCGCGTCCTTCTCGGCCAGATCGCAGATGGCCTTGCCGAAGACCGAAGTGTAGGACGGCGCCTTCGTGGGCGCCTTGTGGAACGCGCCGGTTGAGACGTCGAATTGCGTGACACCGTGAAACTTCACGGGCAACTTTTCGGCGTGCGGGTAGCCCTTGCCCTTCTGCGTGACGATGTGGAGCAAGGTGGGCCTGGGGCTGTCCTTGACCTTGGCCAGGACGTTCAGCAGGTCTTCGACGCTGTGGCCGTTGATCGGGCCAACGTAATTGAACCCCAGCTCCTCGAAGACGAGCCCGGGAATGAGTTTGGTCTTGGCGGACTCGACCAGGTCTTTCGAGAGGCGGAGGAGACGCGGGCCGAGGCGGGAAATGGACATCTTGTTGTCGTTCAGGATGACGAGCACTTTTTTCTGGAGCGTTCCAAGGTTGTTGATTCCCTCGAGTTCGACCCCGGTCGTCAGCCCCGCGTCGCCCACGACTGCAATCACGTGGAAGTCTTCGCCCTTCAGGTCCCGAGCCACGGCCATCCCGAGCGCTCCTGAAATCGCCGTGCCGGCGTGGGCCACGTTGAAAGTGTCGTAGGGGCTCTCGTCGCGCGCCGGAAAGCCGGAGATGCCTCCGTACTGGCGGATGGTGGGCAGCCGATCGCGCCTCCCTGTAATCACTTTATGCCCGTAGGCCTGGTGGCCCACGTCCCAGACGATTTTGTCCCGAGGGGCGTCGAACGTGTAGTGAAGCGCCAGCGTCAACTCGACGGCTCCGAGGCTCGAGGCCAGGTGCCCGCCGACTTTCGAAATCACCGAGATCAGGTAGTCCCGCAGCTCCTCGGCGACCCTGGGCAGCTCTGTGCGAGGGATCTTCTTCAAGTCTGCGGGTGATTCAATGCGCGGCAGGTAAACGTATTCCATCACGTGGTCCTTATGAGAAGGAATTCAGCGATCCCCTTCAGTTTCTCGGCCCGGCTCCCGTAGGGCGCCAGGACCTTGCACGCCTCCTCGACGAGCCTTGAGGCAATTCGCCGTGACTGCTCCACCCCGTGGAGCGCGGGGTAGGTGGCCTTGCGTTGACGGCCGTCCTTGCCCACCGACTTCCCGAGCGCTTCCTACGATCCGAGCACGTCGAGCAAATCGTCCACAATCTGAAACGCCAGGCCAACCATTCCCCCGTACACCGTCACGCGCTCGAGGTCGTCTTCCCGGGCGGTCGCATAGAGCGCGCCCGAGCGCACGGCGGCGCGGAAAAAGGCGCCGGTCTTCGCGGAATGGATGAATTCGAGCGTGGTCGCATCCGTTTTCTGGCCCGTCGTTTCGAGGTCAATCATCTGTCCGCCCACCATTCCTCCGCGCGTCCCGATGGCGTGGGTGAGCTCGCGAATCACCCGCAGCCTCCGCTCGGCCGGAAGCGGCGGGTCGGGACTTGAGAGTGTCTCAAAGGCGAACGTCAGGAGGGCATCGCCCGCCAGGATCGCCGTAGCCTCGCCGAAGGCGCGATGACAGGTGGGTTTGCCGCGGCGCAGGTCGTCGTTGTCGAGAGCGGGCAGGTCGTCATGGATCAGCGAATACGTGTGAATCAGCTCGAGTGCGCAGGCGAGCCTGACCAAGCTCTTCTCGTCGCCGCCAAAAAGCCGCCCCGTCTCGAGACACAGGATGGGCCGCAGGCGTTTTCCTCCCGCCAGCACCGAGTAGCGCATTGCCTGGTGGATGGCCGGCGGGTATTCTTCGGCCCTTGGGAGGAACTGTTCGAGCGCCTGGTCCACGAGCGCTCGTTGATCTCGGAGGTAAGTTTCGATGGCCGCCAGGGAAGTCGGGTTCAAGCGGGTTCCTTCTCCTCGGGTTCGAAGGGTTCCGCCACGATCTTCCCGCCGGCTTTCTTCATCAGCACTTCTACCCTGCCCTCGGCTTCTTCGAGTTGCTTGTGGCACACTTCGGAGAGCTTCATTCCTTCTTCGTAGAGCTGAAGAGCTTTTTCGAGGGGGAGGTCGGCGTCTTCAAGCTGCTGCACGATCGCATCCAGGCGCTCGAGGTTCTTCTCGAAGGGTTCCGGTTTGACGGGCTTTGGAGATTGGGACATGTCCTCTGTCAGTCGCCCCTCTCGGGCCGCGCGGGCGCCCCGCCGGCCGCTCCGTTCACAAGTCCTTTCTCGCGACCGCGCGCTCGCCGAGCGCCTGGGCCACCTCAACGGCTGTGGCGTAGCGGCCGAAAGGCGGCGAGATCTGGACTCCCTGGACCAGGTCTCGCACCTCCGCCAGGGTCTCCTGTGCGATCCGAACTCCTTCCGCGCGGGCCCGCTCGCCCGTATCGGCCTTGCGCATGCGCTCCATGATCGCCTGCGATACCGAGACTCCCGGCACTTCGTTGTTCATGAATTCGGCGTTGCGGAAGCTCGTCAGAGGCCAGATGCTGGCCAGGATAGGGATGGTGGCGCAACCGGCCTCCTCGACGCGCCGGAGGAAAAGCGCCAGCCGCTCCACATCGAACACCGGCGCGGTCAGGGCGAAGTTGGCGCCGGCTTCAACCTTGTAAGCGAACCGCCGGATTTCTTCCTCGGGGTTCAGGGCGGAATGGTTCAGGCTGGCCCCGATCAGGAAACCCGTCTGCGTGCCGAGCGGGTTGCCGCCGACGTCGAGCCCGCGGTTGAGCTGGTTCAGGATGTTGACGAGTCCGATGGCGTCCACTTCAAACTGCTCCGATTCGAGCACGGTCGAATACTGGCTCGTGTCGCGCGTGAGCGCCAGGACGTTCCGCAGCCCCAGGGCGTGGGCGCCGAGGCAATCCGACTGGATGCTGGGCACATTGCGGTCGCGCGAGCTGTAGTGCAAGAGGACTTCGATGCCCACCCTCTGCTGGAGGATAGCCGAAAGCGTCAGCGCGCTCATGCGAGCGGTGGCGCCCGAGCCGTCCGGGATGTTCACCGCATCGACACCGCGCTCGAGCAGGTACTGCGCCCCTTCGATCTCTTTGGTGGGATCGCAACCCTTGGGCGGGACGATCTCGACCAGGAGGGGAAAATCTTTGCGCGCGAGTTTCGCTCCGAGGCGCGAGCGCTTATCGGCCACAGTCGGCTCCATCACCCGGACCTGCCGGCGCGGGGCTTCGACCGCGGCTCGAGCGGGCTGGGGATTGACTGAGCGCACGGCGGCCTTGATGGCGCGGATGTGCTCCGGAGTCGTCCCGCAGCAGCCTCCGATCAGCCGCACTCCCGCCTGGACGAAGCGACGCGCATAGCTGGCCATGTACTCGGGCGAGCACAGGTAAATGTTGCGGCCCTGGACCGTGCGCGGCAGTCCGGCGTTAGGCTGCGCGGAAAGTTTCTTGGTCGTCACCGCCGCCATCCGCTCGATCGCTTCCTGGATGGCCGCCGGCCCCACGCTGCAGTTGAGGCCGATAACGTCCGCCCCCCAGCCGTCAAACTGCCGCGCGAAGTCCTCCGGGCGCGTTCCCACCGGCGAGATGCCGTCGTCCTGGATGGTCATCTGCACGACCACGGGCAGCGCGCAGACGTCGCGCGCGGCGAGCAGCGCCTGGTGGGCCTCGTTCGGGTCCATCATCGTCTCCACGACCAGCAGGTCAACGCCGCCTTCGGCCAGCGCGGCGATCTGCTCGCGGAAGGCCTCGCGCGCTTCTTCGAGCGACGTCGAGCCCAGAGGCTCGATCCGGACGCCGAGCGGCCCCACCGAGCCCGCCACGTGCAGATCGTCGCCCGCCACCTCCCGCGCCACCCGCGCTCCGGCCAGGTTGATCTCTCTGACTTTGTTCGCTAGGTTGAATTTTTCGAGGCGAAAGCGGTTCGCGCCGAAAGTATTTGTCTCAATCACCTCGGCGCCCGCCTTGACGTAGCCGAGGTGGACCTCCTTGACGAGCTGCGGCAGCGACACATTCAGTTCTTCAAAGCAGCGGTTGAGCGAGATGCCCTTCGAATAGAGCATCGTCCCCATAGCGCCGTCGCAGACGACCGCCCGCTTCTCGAGCTTTTGGAGGAAAGGCTCTCGCATCCGTCGGTTAGTTTAACACGCTCGGCGGGCCGTGGTAAGTGACGCCCGGCGAGCCGGAACCGGTGGCGCCTCCACCACGTCTCCCCGTGTTTGTCCTGCTTGCCATCGGACGTTTACTAACCGCATAATGAGCGGGCCTGTGGCTGAAACGCTCTTTCAATTCCTCACCGGGTTCTTCGCGCATTACGGGTACTGGGCGATCTTCTTCGGCGTCATGCTCGAGAACGCGGGCCTGCCTGTCCCTGGCGAAACTGTCCTGATCTTTGCGGGATTCCTGGCCTATCAGGGCGGGCTGCGGCTCGACCGTGCCATCGGCACGGCCGTCCTCGGGGCCACGATTGGCGACAGCCTGGGCTATTGCCTGGGACGCTTTGGAGGCGCAGCCTTTGTCGAAAAGTATCCCAAGCGCCTGCCGTTCTTCGCCCGCCAATTTGCCCGCGCCGAGGCTCTGTTCCTCCGGCACGGCCACTTGGCGGTCTTCTTCGGACGCTTCATCACCGGCCTCAGGATTTTCGCCGGGATCCTCGCCGGGATGTTCCGGATGCGTTACCTGAGCTTCCTGTTCTTCAATTTCACCGGCGCGGTGAGCTGGGCCACGACTTTCGGCTGCGTCGGGTTCGCCTTCGGCAGGAGCTGGGAAGAACTCGCGCATTTCGTCAGGGAATTCCACCGGCTCACATTGGCAGTCGTCGGCGCCGCCGTGCTCGTCGCCGCAATCGTTTATCTCTGGCGCCGCCGGTCGAGCACCTGAGGCCGTTCCCGTCTCATTTCCCCAGCCACAGTTCCCGGATATTGACCTGCTCCGGCGTTGCCCTGGGAAGTTCCTCGATGGAATAAGAGTTGGGCGGCGGGTCGAGCGCGACGGTAATTCTTTCCTCCTTCCCGTGCCGGATGACGGTGAAGGGCACCTGGGCGCCGGCGGGATAAATCTTCAAGCGCTCATCGAGTGCAGCCGTCGCGAGCGAAAGGTCGTCCGCCGCGGTCAGCACGTCGTCGCGGCTCAGCCCGCCTCGATCCGCGCCGCTGCCGGGGCGGATGGCGACGATTTTGAGACCCCGCGCCTCGCGCTGGGTCAGCGCGCCGAGGCTCGGCGCGGCTCCCGGCGGGACGGTGGCGCGAAGCTCGAGACCCGCGGCTGCAAGGGTTGTAGCGTAGGGCAACGGGTCCGTGCCCTCGACATATTTTTCGAAGAACGATGCAAAATCGGCCCCTGAGACCTCGTTTCCGGTCTCGACGATGTCCTTTTCTTCGTACGTCCGCCCGCGAGCGTAGTAGCTCGAATTCCCCCCTTCGTAGAATTTTTGGACCATTGCCCGCATGACGTCGTCGAGCGACTTCCGGCCGCCGGTCCGCGAACGGATCTCGAGGTCGAGCAGCATCCCGAGCAGCAACCCTTTGTTGTAGTAGGAAATCGTCGCGTTGGCGAAATTCGTCTCCTGCATTTGAGGCGACCGGTCGTAAAACCAGGCATTGAAGCTCGAGCTTTCCGCCGACATCAGCTTTCGCCCGGGTTCGGACTCCAGCTGGCGGATTTCCTCCGCCAGACGCTTCAGGAACTCCTGCCGGCTCCAGAGGCCCGCGCGCAGCAGGTGGACGTACGCGTAGTAGCTGGTCACGCCCTCGGCAAACCAGAGCGAGCGCGTGTAAGTCTCGTGCGTGTAGTCGAAAGGCCCGAGGCTCTGCGGCCGCAAGCGCTTGACGTTCCAGAGGTGGAAGAACTCGTGCGCCGCCGTCTCGAGGGCTTCCACGAGCCCGTCGGCCGGACTCCCGCGGATGACGATATCGGTTGAATTGAAGTGCTCCATCCCGTCGCCGAGCGAGACGTCCGGCGCGAAATGGAAGATGAAGGTGTAGTGCTCGAAGTCAGGGGAGGGCATCATTGCCATTTCCGAGCGGACGATCTTTCTGAGCCCGTCCACAAGCGTCGCCGCCTCTGCATCGCGCTCGCTAAAGCTGTGGATGGCGACGCGGAAGGTCTTGCCGGCCTCGCGGAATTCGTCAACCGAGCAGTCGGCAGAGATTTCCACCGGGGTGTCCACCAGCAAGTCGTAGTTCGAGACTCAGAAGGCCCGCTCGCCGGTCGCGAGGGAAAAACCACTGACGAGCTTCCATGAATCAGGAGCTTCGACTTTCAAGGCGAGCGGATCCGAGAGGTGGCCCGCGACGAACATGAAGACTGACGCGCTATTCAAACTGGCGTGGGAACTGTCGAATTGGGAGAACGATCCGCTCAGGTCGTTCGCAAAGACGCGATAGTTGACGTGTACCTTTCCGCCGGCCCGCTGCGCATTGATCCGCCAGGTCTGCTTGTCGAGCTTCGTCCAGGGAAGCATCTGGCCCTGGTTGCCGCTCGCCTCGAATTCCTGGACGTTCTTGGCGAAATCGTAAATCGCGTACCGGCCGGGCGACCAGGCGGGCATGACGAAGTCGAGCTCGGGCGCCGTTACATTGCCGGCGGTGATTTCGACTTCCACTAGGTGCGACGTCGGGCGGACCAGGCGCAACTTGTATTCGAGCTCGAGCGGAGGCGGTGACTCGGGAAGGGGTGGGGCTCCCAGGGCTACGACCGCGAAGAGGGCGCAAAGCGACCCTAGAGCCGGCGCCGGTCTTCTATGAGCTGCCGGGCGCGAATTTTTTCGACCGTGCTCGGATTCGAGCTTTCGCATAAAGATTCCGGCCGGGCCACCCGGGTGCCGGGAGGGACCGACGCCCCCGGCCATAATCCCTGATCTTATTGTGCCGGCTCGAGGACCAATCTGTGGACTGCTCCAAGTTCGACCGCCGCGTCGCTGAACAGCATGGGGAAGCTGCGGCCCGAATACCAGGCTTCAAACTGGTCACGGTAATAGGGGCTGAAGACCTGGCCCGATTCACCGAGCGTGATGTTTTGCGCCGAGTTGTCGAGGTCGGAGAAGTCCACCACCATCCGTTCCGAGGGGCCGACCGTGGGAGTCGTCTGTTTCACGGTCGTTCCGGTACCCGACTGGGGATAAGGCCCAGTATCGAGCAGCCGGCCGAGATACGGAACGCTCCCGCTCAGCCGGTGGCGAAAGGTGAGGGGAATGGTCTCGCCCCACTTCCAAGCCCGAGGCTCTCTCGTGTGCGCGAACTGCGGGATGCGCCTGACCGCTTCTTCCAGGCTCTTTGTGAGCGTCGCGCTGAAGTCCAAGTCGCCGGGCGGAAGCCAGCGGGTCCACCGGTTTTTCATGACGTTTTCAAGGAAGGTGGTGCTCATCGGCCAGCGGTAGCCTGAAAGGTCGTCGCCGAGTTTCGGCTTGAGGATGCGTTCGAGCAGCGAGCGGCGAGAGGCCTCGCAAACGAGGGTGGCCGCGGAGTCCCAGCGCGCTTCTCCGTCCCAGGTTCGGAGCAGGTCGAGCGCGTTCCGGGCTTCGGCGCTCTCCGGCGGATGTTTCTCGCCGGCGGCCAGAAGTTGCTGCTTGAGCCATTCATCTTCGAGGCTGTGGATATCGCTCTCGATGCGCAGCATGTCGGCGACGGTGAAACGAGACCCGGTGCGAAGCAACTGGAAGATTCGCGCGGTCCGATAAGGCGCCTCCCATTTGTGGGTGATCAGGTAGGGATAGCCGTCCGGCACGACGCGCCCGTTCGCCGTCGCGATCATTCCCGCCGGTGG
>QHZM01000104.1 GCA_003224665.1 Acidobacteriota bacterium | reverse complement strand
TCCGCGGGGTGATGGTGGACATCTCCAAGCGCCGTCAGGCGGAAGAAAACCTGGCGGCCAGCCAGAACCGCCTGCGGACGATCATTGACGCCGAGCCGGCGTGCGTGAAAGTGGTCTCTCCGGACGGGATCCTTTTAGAGATGAACGCCGCGGGTCTGGCGATGTTTGATGCGCAGTCGCCCGAGCAGGTCGTCGGGAAGCCGGTCTATTCCATGATTCATCCGGATGACCGCGAGAGATTTCGCGCCTCGCACGAAAGGGTTTGCCGGGGTGAGGAAGGGACGCTGGAATTCAGAACGGTCGGGCTCCGAGGGACCGAGCGCTGGTGCGAAATGCACGCCGTGCCGCTCCGGAATGAAAAGAACGAAGTCGTCGCGGCGCTGAGCGTGACCCGCGACGTGACCGAGCGGAAGCGGGCTCGCGAAGGGCTCGAAAAGCTCAGCCGGCAGAATGCGCTGATTTTAAACTCGGCTGGCGAGGGAATTTACGGGCTGGACATCGAGGGGAAAGCCACGTTCGTCAACGCCACCGCGGCACTGATGCTCGGATGGACGGTTGAGGAACTGGTCGGGCAGCCCATGCACGCCTTCCTGCACCACACGAGGCCGGACGGGACTCCCTATCCTCTCGAAGAGTGTCCGATCTACGCAGCGTTTAAGGATGGCGCCGTCCACCACGTGGTGGACGAAAAGTTTTGGAGGAAAGACGGAACGAGTTTTCCGGTAGAATACATCAGCAACCCGATTCGCGAGAACGAGAAGGTAGCCGGCGCGGTCGTTACTTTCAAAGACGTTACCGAACACAAGAAGCTTGAAGATCAGCTCCGGCAGGCGCAGAAGATGGAGGCGGTGGGGCGGCTGGCGGGGGGGGTGGCCCACGACTTCAACAACCTGCTCACCATCATCGGCGGGTACAGCCAGTTGCTGCTGCAGCGGATGGGCCCCGAGGACCCTTCGCGTTCGCACGTCACCGAGATCAAGTTGGCGGGCGACCGCGCCGGCGCGCTCACGCGCCAGCTCCTCGCCTTCAGCCGGCGCCAGATCCTGACCCCGCAGGTCCTGGACCTCAACGATGTGGTTGGAAACGTGGAAAAGATGCTGCGGCGGCTGATTGGAGAAGACGTGGAATTGGCCACCCTCCAGGCGCCGAACCTGGGGCGGGTGAAAGCTGACCCCGGACAGATCGAGCAGGTTCTCATGAACCTGGCGGTCAACGCGCGCGACGCCATGCCGCACGGGGGCAAACTCACGATTGAGACCGCAAACGTGATTCTCGACGAGAATTTCGGCCCCGGACCCGTGCACGTCAAGCCCGGTCCCTACGTCAAGCTCAAGGTTTGCGACACGGGCTGCGGGATGACCGCCGAAGTCCAAAAGCACCTTTTCGAACCTTTCTTCACGACGAAGGAGAAAGGCAAAGGGACGGGTCTTGGGTTGGCAATGGTCTATGGGATTGTCAAACAGAGTGGCGGTTACATCTGGGTCGATAGCCAGCCGGGAGAGGGCGCCACCTTCACGATCCACTTGCCGCAAGTTGAAGAAGTCGTCAAAGCGGCCGAACCGGGCAGGACCTATTCGGCGCTGCCCCGCGGTTCGGAAACAGTCCTGCTGGTTGAGGATGAGGTTGCGTTGCGCTCGCTGGTCCGGGGCATTCTTGTTTCCACCGGCTATAATGTCCTCGAGGCCGGCCACAGCGTGGACGCCCTTTTAATATCCAACCAGCACCAGGGGCCAATCCACCTCCTGCTGACTGACATCGTGATGCCCGGGATGACCGGCCGGGAACTGGCTGAACAGTTGTGCATCTTCCATCCAAACATGAAGGTTCTTTACGTTTCTGGGTATACGGACGACGCCTATGTTCAGCACGGCGTGTTGAAGGCGCAAGCAGCCTTTCTCCAAAAGCCTTTCACCCCGGAGGCGCTCGCGCGCAAGGTCCGCCAAGTGCTTGACGCTCGCCGGGGCGGAGCCCCGCCGGCTTCGGGGGGCGTGTCGCAGTAAGCGGACCCCGGGCGGTACGCCACTGGTCCTGGGGAACAAGGAAAGACAGGAAAGAGTGATGCAGGAAACAGGCGCGTTGCCTGAAGAAGTCCGCCGAAAAGTGGATGCGCTCGAGGACCGGGACTTCCAGCTCTGGTCGATTTACGCCCTGATCGGGCTGGTCATGGCCGCCGGGTTTGTCGCCTTGCTCTTCCCCAACGTCATGTGGCAGACGCAGGCTTTGCGGCTCGACGGTCGCTACGTCCCTCAACTCCTTTTCGGATTCATCGCTCTCATCGTGCTCTTGAACATCTATGTCATCAGTCAGCGCCGCCTCCTGCGGCAAACCCGCCGGGAATTGTTCCGGGAACTGGCTCGAAGCGAGGCGGCCGAAAAACTTGCCTTGATTGACCCGTTGACGGAAATCTACAACCGGCGCTACCTCGACCAGATTCTCACCAAGGAAGCCAGCCGCGCAGACCGGCAGGGGAGCAGCTTGACGTTCATGGTGATTGACCTGGACAATTTCAAGTCCTTGAACACACGCTTCGGCCACCTGGTCGGTGACCGCGTGCTGATCGAGGTGGGGAAATTTCTGCTCGAGACTTTCCGCCGGTCCGATACGGTGATCCGCTATGGCGGCGACGAGTTCTTGGTCCTGATGCCGGACACCAGCGAACAGCAGGCCCAGCGCGCCATAGAACGCCTGTTGCACCGGCTCGAAAGGTGGAATCGAGAGAACCCCATTCCGAGCTTTCGGCTCAGCCTCAGCACCGGCTTGGCGAGCTACTCGAAGGGCGCAAACGTCAACGACGTGCTCGCCGCCGCCGACCAGCGGATGTATCTGCATAAGGGATCTGACGCCGGCGCGCGCTAAAAACCTCCACTTCATAATCCGCGGCGAAATTGGCAGGTTAAGGGAGTCTTGTCGAAACCATGCCGCTTTCCCTCAAACCCGGGAAAAGGCAAAAGACCGTGTCGCTGAAGTTGATGGTGGTAGACGATGAGCCGGCCGTCCTCGATCTGATCAAATCCAGAATCGAGCCGATGGGGTGCGAGATCCAGGCTATGGAGGACAGCCGGGCGGCCGCCGAGCGATTGGAGACCGTGAAATTCGACGGCGCCCTGGTGGACGTTGTGATGCGCACCTGAACGGGTTTGATTTGACCAAGCGAATCCGGTGGTCCCGGATCAACCGTGAAATTCCCAATGTGCTGCTGACACGCCTCGACGACGTGGACACGATGCGCAACGGCTTCGGCGCAGGCGCGACTTGCTTCTTGAGCTAGCCTGTGAGCCAGGAGCGGCGCTAGAGCGCCGTCAAGGCCACGCGCCGGCCCATGCTGAGAGAAAAACAGGCGCTACGTGCGGTTGCCTTTCAGGACGACGGTCAAATGTCGCTCGGGGCAATTCTCTCAGCGGGAATTTGTTTAAGGCTCCTAACTGCGATTGAAATCGGAGATGTGGCTCGAAATCGCGTCAGAGTTCCGTCGCGGGACGACAGTGAGGCGAGAAACTGGAAGAGATAACCAGCCGTCGAGGAAAGGTGTGGACGGATTGGGTTGCCACTCAGGCCGGCGCCGGCCGCCCCCTCACGCCAGCCCCCACCAGCGAAGGTAGGCGTCAAGCAGCGCGTTGCCGCCCAGGCTCGAATAAATTGCCGCCACCCCAAGAAAGGCGCCGTAGGGCCACTCATAATTCCGGAAACGCGGGGAGGCCAGGTAAAGCGTCCCTGCGACAAGCGTGCCCATCAGCGACCCGAGGAAAATAGTGAGCAGGGTCAAGGGAATCCCCAGGTAGGCTCCGATCATAAGCATCAGCATGACGTCGCCGAATCCAAGACCTTCTTTCCCTCGCAAGCGATAAAACACCTCTCCCACCGCATAGAAAAATCCCCCGCCGAAGAGCGCGCCGGAGACAGCACCCAGAAACCAGGAAGCCGGCCCGTGAAGGAATACATCGAGCCGCCTGAAGAACCACTCGAGTATGGTGTTGTCCACGGGAATGAAAAAGCTGAGAAGGAAGCCGACCGCCGTTGCAAACAGCGTGACCGTGTGGGGGATGCGCCGCTCGGTCAGGTCCGTAAAAATCAAAACGACCAGCGCCATCCCCAGGACGGCGACTTTGACGAAATCAGGCGTCAGGCCCTTGCGCGCAAATCCCGCGACCAGCACGGCGGCCGTAAGGACTTCAACCAGGGGGTAGAGCGGGGAAATGCGCCCGCCGCAGTCGCGGCACTTGGCGCGAAGCAGGACGTAGCTCACGACGGGGATGTTGTCATACCAGCGGATCACGTGCCCGCAGTGAGGACAGTGGGAGCGAGGCGTAATAACCGATTCGCGGCGAGGAAGCCTGAAGATGCAGACATTCAAGAAGCTGCCGAAAGCGAGGCCCAGCAGGGCGACAACCGCGTAGGGGATGGACACGGACTCCATTTGAGAAACGTTTATAGCCGCCCTCAAGGACGACTCACACCTTTTCGTCCCCCTGTCTCGCGCGGGAATTCTGGGTCTGAAACTTCCGGCGCCCGCCGCCGGCAACAAGCTGCCGCTCTCAAGGCGCGTCTGAGCGGCCAAGAAGGCGAAGGTAGAGCGCTTCGGTGCGAGCGAGCATTATATCACTCGAAAATTGACGGGCGCACTCGCGGGCGTTTGATCCGAACTTCGACAAAAGCGCGCGGTCCCGGGCTGCGGCGGCGACAGCGTCGGCAAGGGCGGAGGGCGAGTCCGGCGGGACGAGCCACCCGGTGTCTCCCTCCTTCACGATTTCCGGGAGGCCGCCGACGCGGCTGGCGACAACCGGAACTCCGCGCGTCATGGCAAGAAGCACAGAAGAGCCCAGGCCTTCCGCCCTCGAAGGCATGACGAAGAGGTCGAGCAGGTCCAAAAAGTCCACGAGGTCTTGGACGGAGTCCATCAGTCGCACTCGACCGCCAAGCTCTTCCACTCTCACCCGGATTTGCGGCGATGAGCGCAGCGGCCCATCGCCCGCCAGGAGCCACCGCGCCTTAGGGAGTTTATTCGCAAGCAGCGCCGCGGCTTCGATGGCCACATCCTGTCCTTTCTCCCAGGTGAACGCTCCGACTTGGCCCAAAAGAAATTCTTCGCGGCCGAAGCCCCACGCCGCCCGGAGTTGCAAACGCGTTTCGGCGCTCGGCAGTTCCGCAGCAATTTCTGCGCCGTCAGGGATAACCTCGATTTTGGACTCGGGAAGGCCCACGTGAATCAACTGCTGGCGGACAAAGCTCGAGACGGCGATGACGGCGTCGCAGGTGAGCCCGTACTTGAGGCGATGCAATGTCGCGCTCCTCGGCAGAAACGTGACGCGGCGGCTCGCCACGCGGCGGACCGGTAACCCACAAGAAGCGAGCCAGGCGATCGACTGTCCACGACCGTCGTGCGAATGGAGGATTTCGAACGGCTCCGCAATCAGTTGCTGGCGGAGATGGAAAATACCATGGGCATGGGCCGGGTCATGTGGTGGCAACGAAAATACGCGGAACCCTTCCTGACGGGCCTGCGATTCGAGTGCGCTCGATTCCGGGGAGACGATCAGTTGATCGTGCCCGCGCTTATGGAGGCCCCGCGCCAGCAGCAACAGTTGTTGCTGGCCTCCGCGAAGTCCCATCGCCGTATCGAAGTGAACGATCTTCACCGTTAAATTTGCCGGCGCAATTTACGGCCGGCGAAGTCGGTAAGCCGGAGCATTGGGCGGGCTTCAGCGGGTCCCAGAGGCAGCCTGGCCGCGGCCCGATTCCGTCTCCCGCCCGGCCTTTTCGGCATTCCGAAGCCTTACCCATTTGGAATACTTTCGACGCACGTAGCGCGCGGCCATCGAGGCTATCAGCAAACCCTGAAGCCCGTCGAGCACTCCCAGACGAAAGAAATAGGACTGAACGAAGACCCACCCGGGAGCCAAAAGCCTCCGCAGAAAGCCGGGGGACTCTCCCCGGTCGAGCGTTTCTCGCGCCGCGAGGTCCGTGTAGAACTCGATGCGCTGCCTGTGCTCGTCGAGCGAGTCGCACGTGTAGTGCAGTATCTCACCTGGAAGCGTTTCCACCCCGCCTGACACGACGACGGACTCGTGAACGTAATCGCCGACCCAGCGACCCGCCCCGCGGTGAAAGAGGCGCAGCTTGTAGTCAGGGTACCAGCCCGAATGGAGAATCCAGCGTCCGAGGTAACGGGCGCGGCGAGCGAACCGGTATCCCGAAGCGGCCGGCGCGGTTGTTTTCCACTCCCGGATGGCGGCCTGCACATCGGCGTTCAGTTCCTCGTCTGCGTCGAGGCTGAGGATCCAATCGTATTTCGCCTCTCGGCTCGCGAAGTTTTTCTGCGCGGCAAAGCCCTGCCAGGAATGGGCAATGACGCGTGCGCCCAGGCTTTCGGCCAGTTGTTGCGTCCCGTCGCTCGAGCCCGCATCCACGACCACGATTTCGTCAGCACTAGAAAGCGACCGGATGACGCGGGTGATGCTCTTCGCTTCGTTGAGCGTAATGATCGTGGCGGAGATTTGAGGCATGGGCCGCGCCACCTCAGCCTGCGCCCGCGGCGAGCAATCGGGCGAAGTCTCCGTGCCGAACGATCTCCGCCACGGTCGCGATGTCGCGGCCGAGGGGGCGGTCGTGCGTCACCGCACGAGACGCGTTCCGCACCAGGGCCCGGGCTTTCTCCGCCAAGTGTCCGGACTTGAGCGGGGCCAGCAAGTCAAGTGCCTGGGCGGCAGCCAGAAGCTCGATCGCAAGAATCGTCGTGACGTTCGCGAGGATGGGCCGCAGCTTCAGTGCGGCTCCCATCCCCATGCTGACGAAGTCCTCCTTGTTGCCGGAAGTCGGCACCGTGTCCACTGAAGCCGGGTGCGCGAGCACCTTGTTTTCCGAAGCGAGCGCGGCTGCCGTCACCTGCGCCAGCATGAATCCCGATTCGAGACCTGCGGAACGGGTTAGAAAAGCCGGCAGGTCCGACGTCAGCGGGTTCACCATCCGGTCGATGCGCCGCTCGGAGATTGAGCCGAGTTGCGTAAGGACAATCGCCATGAGGTCGAGCGCGGTCGCGAGAGGCTGCCCGTGAAAATTGCCACCCGAGACCACGCCCCCTTTCCGGGCGAACACCAGGGGGTTGTCCGTGGCGCTGTTCATTTCGATTTCAAAAACTTCGCGGGCGTAATTGAGCGCGTCGCGAACGGCGCCGTGTACCTGGGGCATACACCGCAAACTATAAGCGTCCTGGACGCGAGGACAATCGAGGTGCGACTGGCGAATGGCGCTGCCGCGGTTCAGCCGCAGGAGGTTGCGCGCGCTTGCGAGCTGGCCCGGGTGCGGCCGCGCCCGCTGCAGGCGCTCGTCAAATGCTACGGGTGAGCCGCGCAAGGCGTCGAGTGAGAGAGCGCCGACAACGTCCGGCGCGAGGGCCGCCGGCGTTCGCATCCGCCTCCCGCGCCACACCACTTCGGCTTCACCCACGAGTGCCAGCGCGACGTGGGCCAGCGGTGCCAGGTCGCCGCTCGCCCCAACCGAGCCTCGCGCGGGCACCACGGGATGCAGGCCGCGATTCAGAAATTCGCACAGCAGCTCAGCCACGGCCGGCCGGACTCCCGAATACCCTTGCGCGAGACTGTTGGCGCGCAACAAAAGCACGCCCCGCGTCTCGGCCCCGCTCAGGGGTTCGCCCACGCCGCAGGCATGGCTGCGGACGAGGTTTAATTGCAACTGTCGCGCCTTATCGGGCTCGATGCGTTCGGTTGAGAGGCTGCCGACGCCCGTGGTCACGCCATAGACCACGCGTTTCTCCGCAATCAGTTTTTCGACGATCGCCCGCGAGCGAGCCATCACGCGCTTCGCCTGCGGCGAGACGACCACGCGACGATCCCTTAAGACTACCTCGTAGAAGTCGTCTCGCGTCAGGGTGTTTCCGGTGAGGGCAAGGGGGCGGGGCATAGAGAGGGCTTCGAATCCGGTGCCGAAAACCTAACCGCCAAGGCCGGAGCGAGCTTTTACTCCGGCCAGGAACATCTCCCGATACTTATCCGGCAGCGCGCGCGGGCGGCCGTCGCGGTCCGTGATGACGTGGACGGTCTCTCCTTCGGCGAGCATTTGGCCGTCGGTCTGACGATAGACCTCGTAGCCGAAGACGAGGACGCGTTTTCGCGCACCCCGCAGGCAGGTCCGCACCAGGATTTCGTCGTCGTAGCGGGCCGGGGCCTTGTACCGGCAGCGCGCTTCCGCCACGATAATGTAGAGCCCGTCCTGCTGCTCCATCTCGCGGTAGGCGAAGCCGTGCTGGCGGCAAAAGTCCGTCCGGCCGATTTCGAACCAGACGAGAAAATTGGCATAGTACACAATCCCCATCTGATCCGTTTCCGCGTAGCGGACGCGCAGCCCGGTCTCCGTCCATTCGAAGGGAGATTCGCCCGTGCTCATCGAGCAGCCATTGTAGCGCAGTGGAGGTTCGGGCACTCGGTGACCGTAGAGCGACGCAGTAAATCGCGCCGCAGGTCCTCGTCCTGTGTCCCTCGAAATTGGATAAGGGGCCGAAGGATCACCGCGCGCAGCAGGCCGCCCGTGAACAGGCCAGATAAGTGCCTGGAGCCGCCGAGCCCCGCCTGCTCTGCCCGAATAACTGCACGTGGTAGTTTTCCCGCTTGAGCAGCGTCCTGGTGTTCTTTCCTGATAGTCCAAAGCAGGCCGCTGACGACTCGGGCAAACATGTCCGGGTTGAGGTAAAGCTCCGCGGGCCCGTACTTCCC
>QHZM01000103.1 GCA_003224665.1 Acidobacteriota bacterium | reverse complement strand
TAAGCCTCGAGCCGGACCTCCGCCGGCAGGCTCGAATCGAGATAGCGGACTTCCGCGGCCGGGTATTCGCCCGCGAATTCAATCTCTTTGACTCCCGGCAGGGCTTCGAGCAATTTCCTCGACTCGGAAGGCACCGCGTGGTCATTCGAGGTGAGTGGCGGCTTGAACCGGATTTGATCGTAAAGCGCCGAAGATTGGAGGACGCGCGCGGCCGCCTCTCCGCCGGCTTGCTTTCCCCAAAAAGCGAAGAAGCTGCCGGGGACGTGCGCGACGTGGTCCACGTTGTGAACGACCTGCCATTGGCGCAGGCCTCCGTCACCCGCCAGCGCAATCGCGCCCGCGCCGATCCCTCCGAGCGGCATCGCGACGGCGCGAAGCTGCTCGCCCCGGTAAACGACGCGGTCGGCGCGGCTCGCCGCCGAAGGAAGCGCCGGGGCTGAAGACGTTTCGCCGGCCTTCGTCGCGCCTGCCGAAGGAACAGCCAGGCTCGCCGCCCCGCCGCCAACACCTTTTAAAAAAGTTCTCCGGTCAATTCGTGGACCCTTTTTTCGCGCCATTCCATTCTCCCTCGAGTCGCCGGGTGGGCCAGACATTGAGATGTCTGCGATCGGCGAATCCCCGAAAGCTCTTTCGTAATCTTAATGCGGGCGAGGATAGTACACCGACCCTGCTGAGAATAGAAGCGGGAAGCGCAGACGTTCACGTCTGCGGCTCATTCTCTGCTAGCCCTGAATGATTACCAGCGCCGATAGAAGCCCCGGGAATGATAGAAACGCGGGCCTGAAAAAAAGAAGAAGCTGGGGCCGTAATAGAAGGGCGAATAGGGATAATAGTTGCCAGTGTAATAGGGGAAAGGAGGCCCAAGGGCGGGCGGCGGCCCTGGACGGCGTTGGAGTGGCCGCGGCTCGTAGTCTTCTTGCGTGACCGGCTGGAATACCTGTTGCGACCGCTCGGTCGAAATCGCAAGCGGCGCCATGGTGCGGAATGTGAGCACGGACTCGGGATATACCACGGTAGGCCTGCCACGAGTAACAAGGACCCCGATGGTTGAGGCGGCGGCTCCCGCCACAGCTCCTACTCCCGCGCCGTATCCACCACGTGCGGCGCCGCCAATCGCTGCGCCGAGCCCGGTCGTGGTTGCGACCGCGGCGACGTCCCGGCCGACCGAGGTGCCGCCTCCATATTCGATCAACTGCGTTCTCACCGGCAATTGCTGGCCGTCAACCAGGCTGATCTCCGTCAGTTCGAGGCCCAGACGCGACGTTCCCTTGACACGTCCAGCTTTCCGCGCTTCGGCGACTCGGCCTCCGATGGTCTGACCTCGCCGCGCGATAACAAGTCCATTCACGACCAGCGGCTGGACCAGGGTTGCCGAGAAGGCTTCTCCAGGCTGGTTCCGGTCACTCGAAATCGGCTGGTTCACCCGCACGGCGATCCACGCGCCAGCCGGCAGGATGAGCTGCGAGGGCAACTGCGAAGCCGAGGACAGCGGCTCCTGTTGGTCCGCGGCCTGCCGCGATTCGTTGAATTTGTGCCAGCCGGTCGACGGCGGCTGGTCGGCCGAGTCAGCGTCCTGGGCATTTCCTGGCATCGCCTCGCTCAAGCAAAAGGCGATCGTCAACGCGGCTAACAATTTGTATGGGGAGCGCATCGTCCTCGAGTCCCTTCACGAAGCAATCTTAGGCAGATCTGCTGCCTAGAGTAAGAATCTTGTGCAAATTTGTTGCCAACCCTAAATGCTCGAAATCCAGTGACCTCCGAGCCGGTTGGCCGGTTGTGTGTGGCCTTGTGGTTGTTTTCCACCACCACGCCGGTTGTTTTCGACCACCGCAGAGTTCGCGCGCCGCCGCTACAGTTGAAGGTGGTTATAGCAGCGGTATCCTCACCGCCGACCGTCGGTCATCGACCGACGCTTCAGCAGGGTAAGGCGGAATTGTTTCTTAACTTCGCCAACCTTCGAGTCGGAAACAGCGATCGGTTTGCCGAGACCCTACGCGACCTTGCCGACATACATTCGACCGCTGCGCGCTTAGCTGCCGGATTCCCTGCCAGTTCTCTTGTGTCCTTTTTTAGCGACTCACGACCGTACAACCAGTCGAAGGGCCTTCGAATCGAAACATAAAGAAGAAAAACCGGGCAATTGCAGGTAAAATGAGAGGGTGCAGATTCGAGCGAGAACGGGGTGATAGGTTTGCGCCTGCCGCCGCTAGGACACGAGGAGTGGACCGGCAGCGACTCTTAAGACGGAGCTTGCCATGAAGCGGGTTTTATCAACGTTGGTCGCTCTTATTTTGACGGCCCCCTTTCCTTTTTTGAGAGCAAGCGCCGCCGACGACCCCGGGATCCCGCCCGGCACCATACTGCGCATCCGACTTGACACAACGATCACATCCAAGACGAACAAGCCTGGCGACACATTCGCCGGCGTCGTGAAGGAGCCGGTGGTTTCGGGTGGCACAACGGTTGTACCCGAGGGAAGCATCGTGAGCGGCCATATCGCGTTCATCAAGCCAGCGGGACGCATTAAGGGCAAAGCGCTGATGCGCATCGTGCTGGATTCCGTCACCACGCCTGAGGAAAAGAAGTACCTGCTCTCGAGTACGCTCGAGGACAGCAAGGGCGGTGTCTGCGGCAATACGGCCGGCGATGACGAAGGCACCATCAAAGGTTGTGGCAAGAGCAAGAAAGACGCCGCGAAGGATGCCGCCATCGGTGGCGCCATCGGTGCCAGCGCGGGCGCCACTGTCGGGATGGGTCAGGAAATCGACTGCCGTTATTTTGGAAACTGCGGCGGTCCGGGGCTCGGCGGTGACGTGTTGTACGGCGCGGGCATCGGCGCGGGCACGGCATTGCTGTTCGACCTCTTCAAGCACCAGAAGCAAATCATTCTCGTCCAAGGCACCGAATTAACCTTTATTGTAAACCGCACCCTCGACGGTTCCCAAGCCGGTATGCTGCACGGGGCACCTACACCGTAGGGATCGGGGCCGGTACACTCCGCAAACAATCGGACATTCATAGTTGAGCATACCCGCCGCCTGAACGCTCCCGCCCGACGGATAGTCACCCCATGAGTGGTTAGTTGTAGCGGCGCTGTCGCGGGCGCCGAACACGCCGGTGAGTGCACGGCACTACAGTTGAGGTCGTGTCGCGCAGACGTATTCGTCTGCGGCTGTTTCTCTGCCTCCCACTGCTCCCCGGTTCTTACTTTATTACGAGCCGCGGACCTGAAGGTCCGCGCTAGCTGTTTCAGCGCGGTGGCTTCGAGGTAATGGCCAACACTAGATTGCAGGCAACCGAGGCTGGCGCCTCAAGCATCCGTGGATTAGGCCATTGACATGTGGGCGCGGTGGTTTGGGAGCATCCTGGTCTTCGGGTCTTGCTTTCCTCTGGTCCTTCCGGCTTCGGATAGCCCTTTAATCCAGACATTACAGATTCGCGGCACACGACGAGCTGTCGAAATAGAGACTCGCGCCGGAGAGCCGTTCGACGAAACCCGAATCGATCGCGATGTTCATCGCCTGTGGGCCACGGGCTGGTTCGACGACATTCGTGTCGAAAGCTCCCAGTCCGCAGAAGGAGTTCAACTAATCTTCACGCTGGTCGAAAGGCCGCGGCTTTACTTGAGACGTATTGAGTTCAAACCCACCCGCGAGCGTCTCAAGCCGGACCTGCAAAAGGGTGAGGCGGTGAATCCCGTCCTAGCAAAAAAGGTGGCTGCCGAGCTACGGCGGCAGCTTGTCGAACAGGGTTTTGCCGACGCGCGTGTGGAAGCCAAGATAAAGCCGGTGGGGCTGCGGCAAGCAGACCTCGATCTACGCGTGGAGCGGGGCAGGGCCTACCACGTGCGGGAGGTGCGCTTTTCCGGACCGTCGGGCTTAAGGTCGAAGGAGCTGCAAGGGGCGTTGCGCTTCACGCGCCCACGACGCCTGCTGCCTGGCCTGGGACGGTTGTGGCATGGTTGGTGGTTACATGAGCCGTTCAGCGAACAGCGTGTCCAAGCTGACCTCGAACGGTTGCGCTCGCTGTATTTTTCGGGGGGCTATTTCGACGCGCGCGTGGAGATCGGCGCCTTGACCATCATAGACGGCAAAGCTACGGTTACTTTCGATGTGGATTCAGGACGGCACTACTACCTGGAACACGTGGAAGTTGTAGGAGCCGGCCCCACAAAAGAGATCCTGCCTCAGCCTCAAGGCGCTTTTTCCGCCAAGAAACTGTGCCAATGCCTCCTTGAAGCTCGGCGCGAGGCGGAGAAGCGAGGCGCGCCCGATTTTTCCGCCGAGCTCCAGTTGAAGCCACTGCCGGCGCGGGCGTGGGTCTTACCGGGGATAAAGCCGACTGACCAGCAGTCTCCCGACCGGCGAGCGGTCGGCAGCCCATCGGCCGACCTCACGGCGAAACTCAAGACCGGCCCCGCCTATCGAATCGGGCGAATTGAATTCTCCGGTCATCATGCGGTCAGCGATGCCACCTTAAGACGAGCCCTGTTGCTGCGCGAAGGAGACTTATTTGACCAGGAGCGTTTGCGGCGCAGCCTGGCGCGGCTGAGTCGGATCGGTTTTCTCGAGCCGGTTACGACCTCTGACGTGCATACCGAGCTGGCCCCGGACGAGCACCGCGCAAACCTGAAAATACGGGTCAAGGAAAATCGCGGCCGTTGGTCGCTTTGGGGGCCCTTGGGACCGGCGAGCGTCTCCGGACCTCCAGGGTTCATGGTTGGGGTTCGGCTTCCGCCCCTGGGGCAAGGTCCCGCGGAACTCTCAACTTATTACGCAACCTTCGCGCTCTTGGCATCTCCCTGGCCGTGGCTCAGTCTATTGGCGTCCGCGCCGCGAGTGCGCTGGCAGACACTCGTCGCTTTCGAGCGGCCCTATTTGCCGGGCCAGAGCTGGCAATCAGGGTTTCTTCTCACGCCGCAGTTGGGATGGGGAACAGTGGCTGGTTATGGACTCACTCACGCCCTTCAGGCCGTTCAGATCACAGCGGGACAGGACTCCGCGCGTCCTTCCGGTATATCCGTTCCGGCATTGTGGCGCACCATTGAGAGAGAAGATAACCAGGTTAATATTGGAGGCACCGGCGTTCTCAATTGTGAGGAGCCGAAGCCTTCTTGGATGTGGCTCCGGACCGCAGGGTCTGAAGCCGCGAACGTGGCCGCGAGCTGGTTCTTGCCGGCAATGCTTCGTCACTAACGGTATGTGTGACTGGCCGCCCGCGCCTTTCAAATTGCGAAAGCGCAGACGTTTACGTCTGCGGTTCCTTCTTTGATCGGCGCTTGACAATTTTCAAACCGCTGACTGGGCTTGCCACAGGTAGGTTAATCTAATCGAAGGCTTTCAATATTAACCTGAACCATCAGAATCCGAGACCCAAAACCGGCAAAATTCAAGACCCAATCCCGAGGAATCGGCGGCGATTCTACGCTTGGACCACCCGAATCCCTTACCTGCGATTCACGAGTTTCTCAAGCACATCGGTCAACCGAATCAGTCGAGCATCAAAGTTGGCGCTATCAAGCAAGGAATAGAATTGAATTTTCCCGTCGGGGTCAATAATTAGGTTGGAAGCAATCGGGACCTGGTCGCGGGGCAAATCCGGAAGTGCATCCGGCGGTGCATAGTGCGTGGCCACCTTGCCCTCGCTATCGAGGAGTACCGGGAAAGTAAATTTCCAGCGCTGAGCGTATTCGGTCGTCTGTTCTTTTGTCTCTTTCACGTCGATGACCAGGGTTTGTACACCTCGATTCCTGTATTTTTCCCAAAGAGCTTCCAGATGCGGAGCCTCCGCATTGCAGAAAGGTCACCATCCAGTTCCAAAATGGAGGACCACGTACTTCCCTTTGAAATCACTCAGCGCCACCATCTTCCCGTCCAAGTTTTGGAGAACGAACGCTGGGGCGGGTTTTCCAATCATTCCCTGTTTTGTATCCCCAGCCAAAAGGATGGTGCACACCAGTGCTGGCCCTAGGCCAAGTATCTTTATTGCTCCAACCATCATCGCTCTCCTTACTGTGATGGCAGTTTCGCCCTGATCCCAATGAGTTTCTCGCAAATCTTAGACCAGCCATACTCTCGCTTCAAACCGCACCGAACAAACTTTTCAACAGTCCTGTTGAATACTTTGTGGAAAACGAACCCGTCTCAAGAGATCAACATCCCGTCCTGAAAGGCTTCGAGTCGGGATTTACGGCAACGCGGTGGTCATTGATCACGGGTGCGGGCTGCAATCGCTCTACGGCCACCTGCACTTCACCATGCTGCTCGACGGCATCCCCGTCAATCCCGTCGAGTGGTGGGACCCGTATTGGATCCACGATCGGATTGAAGCAAAGCTGGAACAGTATCAGGTGCTCGAGTGACGGTTCATGACCGCCCGACGGGATCGGGGAGGGCCTTGGCGGCCCGGGCGCGGAAGCACCAAGTTACTTTCCCGTTTTCCCGGCGCTCGCAGTTTCCATGCGCTTGCCGTCGGAAGTCTGCTCCAGCGTGATCACGAACCCGTTCGCGTGGTGCAGCTCATACGATTTGCCGAAACCATTGTACTTGTGGTCGGAGTGGTAGAGGCTGAACGGGCTGTTCCACGTTGCCGCAAAATAGCGGGTATTCGCGATCTGCGCGGGCTTATTGGGGTCGGCACCGGTAGCGCGGGTCAGCGTCACCTCGCCTTTGCCGTTGCCCAATTTGGCGTGTGCCGTTTTGCCATCGGGAGAGATCGTCCAGGTGATCGCCGAGGTGTCGAATTCGACCGAACTCCATTTTACAGGATAGATCTTGGTCAGCACGGCCATCATGCCGTCCTTCTGTTCCTTGCTGGCCTTGGGCTCGAAGGTCGCCACGAGCCAGTCGGCTTGCCCTTTGGTGGCCCAGTCTGCGCCGAGGTCACCGGAAAGCCAGAATTTCAAACCGGTGAGCTCCACATCCCCATACTTGCCTTTCAAGACGCGGCCCGCGTTGTTGAACGTGCACATATGTTGGCCGGTGCCCTGGTGCGAGGCGTGGTCATTGAAATAGCAGGGGCAAAACAGATCGCAGGAACAGGCTTCAATGTATTGGATCTTCACTTGGTACGGGACATCGGCCGCCGCAGCGGTGACTGCCAGAGCGAAGAGAGCCACAAGAGTCTTCATCACATCCTCCTTGTTTGAGCTGGAATTTCCGATTTGAACTTTACCTTTCCGCAGAATCATACGCCGGCTACCTTGTCGAGTCAAACTCAGAACGTCATTGCCCTCATTGGGGTGGTATCGCGGTTCCCTTTGGCCCCTCCGTTAACTCTCTGGGATTGCTTGCCGCCTCCAAGCCAGCCCTATTGCTAACACCTATCCCCCCTGGCTGGCTTCGGAGCGTTCGATTCGGTCTCGGCCCCGGATCCCTACCCGTCCGCAGCGGCAACGCCGCAATCATCCTCAGCATGCTGCCGAACATTCTACGACTCAGGTGCCCTTCGGCCAATAGGAGCCAGTAATATCGCGCATCTTTCACCAGCAGTCCACCGGTCTTCACCAAACGCTGCTGTAAACTCGTCAGCGACCAGTTCCGAATCCTTTCCGGTCGCACCAACTCTTCCCAGCCATAAGCGCTGTGCACATTGCCCGGTCGCAGCTTTGCGCCAGGCAGTCGCCCTGACGGTTGAACAGAAACAGCGGATGATAGCAGACCGACCTGAAGTATCCGTTGCAAGCGCTCAGTTCCTG
>QHZM01000510.1 GCA_003224665.1 Acidobacteriota bacterium | reverse complement strand
GCAAAGGACAGTATGAACATGATTCCCGCTCCCACGCAGAGGACCCAGAAGGTATCAATGTACGCGAGCGTAGTCGCCTGGCCGAGCAACGCCCGATAAAGCATGCCGTAGGCCTGACGAGTGGCCCGCGAGGTATCCATACCCGATGCGGCCAGGCGCGCGGCCAGACCCCGAACGGCTTGGACAAAAACCGGATGCCCCGCCGTAGCGTGGGCGGCCAGGTACACTTGATGGAATTGCGCGCGGCGCGAAATGAGCGTGGTGACCATCGACGTTCCGATGCTGCTCCCGATGTTGCGCATGAAGTTCACCAGGCCGGCAACGCTGTTGCTCTTCTCCGCCGGCATTCCCACGTAGGAGACCAGAGTGATGGGTACGAACAGGAAGCCGAGGCCAAACACCTGAACCACGCGCACCAGGCTGGCCGTCCGAAAGCTGATCTCGAGATCGAGATGCTGCGTGGAATAGTACATGGCGAGGGAGAGCGCCAGCCAGCCAAAGGCGATGATATAGCGCACCTGGACCTTGGACGCGAGCGTCCCTGCGATGGGCATCAGAAACAGCAGCAGCAGGCCGCCGCCCGAAAGCACGAGGCCCGCCGACTCAGCCGTGTAGCCCACGAGTGTTTGCAGGAATAGGGGCATCATGACGAGGCTGGAAAACAACATGATCCCCAATATAAACATCATGGCGTTGGCGCCGAGGAAATTCAAATTTTTGAACAGGCGCACTTCGACGATCGGCTCTTTATAAAACCATTCCCAGATGATCAATGAGACGAGGCCTACGCCGGCGACGGCAGCGAGGATGAGAATGAAATGAGATGCGAACCAGTCCTCCTCCTGCCCTTTGTCGAGCATCACCTGCAAGGCGCCCACGCCGAGCGTGAGCAGGGCAGAAAATCCAGCGCCAGGTGTAATTATCTGTGATCCAGCCGCCCAGGGTGGGTCCGACCGTCGGGGCGACGACGACTGTGACGCCGTAGAGCGCGAAGGCGAGGCCGCGCTTTTCGGGAGGGAAGGTGTCGGCCAGGATCCCCTGGGCCATGGGCTGCAGTCCGCCTCCGCCCGCTCCTTGGAGGACTCGAAACAGAATGATCGCCCCGAGACTGGGTGCAATACCGCACAGCAGCGAGCTCAAGGTGAAGATCGCAAGACATATCATGAAGAACCGTTTGCGTCCCAGCACGCTCGCGAACCATCCGCTGATGGGCAGCACGATGGCGTTCGAAACCAGATAGGAAGTGAGCACCCAGGTGCTCTCGTCGGTGCTCGCACCAAGGCCGCCGGCCATGTAAGGCAGAGCCACATTGGCGATGCTCGTGTCGAGCACCTCCATGAAGGCAGCCATGGCGACTACCACCGCAATCACCCACGGATTTACCTTGGGTCGCCAACGTTCGGCCGCTGAGGAAGGCGCCGCGCCCTTGCCTGCAGGAATCTCAGGTCGCGAGTTGGTGGGGCCTTCAGCGTTGTCTGCCATATTCTTGTGCGCCCACTTGGACATTCATCGGTACTTACCCGTTTTGAATAGAAACCACGCCGGAAATCAAAGGGTCGAGTAACTCGCGTAGAGACAACATTTGAACCACTTAGTTCTCTGTGCCCGCGCGAGAGACGCCCGCCGCTCCCTGCCTCAAACGCTCAGCACGGGACAAGGCGCGTCACGAACCACCGCGTAAGTGAGATCCCGCAAGCGTCCTTGGGCACCAGGCTGTGAGCTCCTTCCGATTACAAGCACATCCGCCCGCAACTTGCGCGCCGCCTCGGTCAGCGCGTCTTTAATCGGGCCGACAGCGATAATAACCACAGCGCGTGAGCCAACGGCTCTTTGCAACTCCTCGATGCGTTGGCGGGCTGCCTGCTTTTCCATCGACTGAGCGCGCTCTTCGAGATCCAATTGAACGGGTAAGCCTGGCCCGGCGGCCGGAATCGCATGAACGAGTGAGAGATTCGCATGAACAGTCTCCGCTACCTGACTGGCATAACGAAGGACCCTTTCCGAATCCGGTTGCAAGCCAATGGCGCAAACCCATTCCCGGTGCTCAAGAGTCCTGGGCGATATCGTCTCCGCGTGTTGAGTGGTCAACACCGGACAGTCGGCATCGTTCAGAACCTTAGCTGTTGTGGAGCCCAGTAGCATTCTCCGGAACACTCCGGCATGAGTGGGCATGACGATCAGATCGAAACCGCGGTCTCTCGCGAGCTCAGCGATTCGAACCGCCGCCTCTCCCGCCAGGAACAATCTCGGGCTGTGATCCAGGGGGAACTCAGAGGGAAGGTATGAATCGAGTTTGGCTCGAGCAACGCTTTCACGGTCCTCTTCAACCTCACGCAGAGGCCGCGCCAGTAGCTCGAATCCTGCCGCAGCAGACGCAGAAGGCTCCAGGACGTAGAGGAGGGTTACCTTGGCCGAGGCGATAGCTGCCGCTCTCTTGATGTAAGGGGCCATGGCCGTGCAGGACGCCGAGAAGTCCACCGGGAACAAAATATTCTGTATAGTCGTCATGTGCTCTGGCTTTGCATTCGTCCGTTCTGGTCCCAAAGAGCCCCCGATTGCGGGACCTACCCGCGCATCCGTTTCGAATCTCGCCACTCACGAGAACGGGTCAATCATGATCTCGTCGATGTAACACCATCCCCAGTCTTCGCCCGGCTCAAGAGATCGCATAATCGGGTGCTTGGTCTTTCGGAAGTGCTTCGTAGCGTGTTTGTTCTTCGAGGAATCGCAGCAGCCCACGTGACCGCAGATCTTGCAGAGCCGCAAATGGACCCACGAGTCACCCATCTTCAGACACTCTTCGCATCCGTCGGTGTTTGGGGATATGTCATGAATCTGGTCAAGGTGTGAGCAAGTTTCCTGCATCATGTCCCTCCTCTATTCCTTCGATGACTGGGCTTTTGGCTGACTAGTAGGCAGATAAACCTGGAATCGAGTCTCGCCCGGTTGAGAAGAAAC
>QHZM01000497.1 GCA_003224665.1 Acidobacteriota bacterium | reverse complement strand
TGTCCAGACGGCGGGTATTATTTGATCGGCCTGAGGCAAGTGGAGACTGGGATCCCGCGGGGTCTCTTTAGGAACATACGCTGGGGGAGCGCTTTCGCTTTCCGCGACACGCTCCGGAACATCCTTCGGAACAACCTTTCGTGCTCCGTCCTGGAACCGATGGGGGATGTTGACCGTCCGCAGGATTTCAGGCAACTCGCCCGCGAACTTGCGCGCAATCGAGCAGCGCGCCGCGTGGCGCCAGCCACGTGGAAGTTTTTGAAGGGGAGAAGTTGACCCAGAGGCGGGTGCCGCGCGTCAGCCGAGCACGCGGGATATCCAGCCCCCGCCCAGCACCTCGTCGCCGGAATAAAAGACGGCGGCCTGGCCGGGCGTAACGGCGCGCTGGGGATCGAGAAATTCGACCAAAGCTCCAATTGACATCGCGCACGACGCACCGCTTCCGCAGCAATTCTTCGCCCGAGCCGACGACGACGCGGTTGCGGGCGCGGTCGAGCTCGATCACATAGAGCGGAGTCCCAAGAGCGACGCCCAGCCCCTTCCTCTGCCCGACGGTGTAACGGTAGAGGCCCCGGTGTTCTCCCAGCACGCGCCCTTCGCGGGTAACGACTTCCCCGGTCTGCGATGCGGGCTTTCGCTCCTGCTCGGCGAGGTAGGCCTCGATAAAGCTGCTGTACCTTCCGTTCGGCACGAAGCAAATTTCCTGGCTCTCAGGCTTTTCCGCCAAATGCAATTTCTTCCTCCCGGCGATGGCTCGGACCTGGTCCTTCGTCAAGCTGCCGAGAGGAAAGAGGGAGCGCCCCAGTTGTTCCTGCGTGAGGCCGAAGAGGAAGTAAGACTGGTCCTTGGAGCCGTCAACTCCCCTGAGCAAGCGATAACGCCCGGTCTCGCGGTCCTGCCCGACGCGGGCGTAGTGGCCGGTGGCGATCCGCTCGGCGCCGATCTGGCGAGCTGCGCGGATGAAATGCTCGAACTTGATCTCCGTGTTGCACAGGCTGCAAGGAATCGGAGTCTCGCCCGCGAGATAAGCCTGGACAAACGGCCGCACGACTTTTTCCTCGAAGAGCCCTTCGAGGTTGATGACGTAGTAAGGGATTCCGAGGTCGTGGGCCACACGCCGCGCGTCGTACACATCGTCGAGGGAGCAGCAGCGGCCGCTTGCCTGGGCTGGCCCACCCGGGCTCTCTTCGAGCCCTTGAAGCTGCGGCAGGCGGCGCTGGTTCCACAGTTGCATGGTCAGGCCGACGATGGGCGCCGGACCTGACGTGCTCGGGACCGGATTGTTCTCGGCGAGGATTGCGGCGACCGTGGAACTGTCCACGCCGCCGCTCATAGCCACGGCCAGGGTCATACGTTCAGCCTTTCAAGGCCACCGCAGGGCTCCTGTAGTGGGGCGAGACCGAGCGAAGTTGTTCTACAACGGCAGGAAGGACTTCAATCGTGTGGTCAATCTCCTCGAGGGTGTTGAACCGGCTGAGGCTGAAGCGGATGCTTGAGCGGGCCTGGTCTGGCGTCAGGCCGACGGCCGAAAGAACGTGCGACGGCTCGAGCGAGCCCGACGAACACGCGGCGCCGGTCGAGCACGCGATGCCCCGCAAGTCCATCGCGATCACAAACCCTTCCCCTTCGATGTAATCGAACCGGATGCTTGTAGTCGTCGGCAGGCGCCGCTTGGAGTCTCCGTTGACCGCGGCGAGCGGGATCTTGCGAAGGATGCCTTCCTCCAGGCGGTCGCGCAGCGCCGCCACTCGCGCCGGCTCCTCCGCGAGCCCGTTGAGCGCCAGCTCGGCGGCCTTGCCCAAGGCGACAATACCGGGAACGTTTTCAGTCCCGGGGCGGCGGTCGCGCTCGTGGTGGCCGCCGTAAAGCAGGGGTCGCAGCATCGTTCCCTTGCGGACGTAGAGAACCCCCACGCCCTTCGGGCCGTGCAGCTTGTGGGCTGAAAGTGAGAGCAAGTCCACCGCGCAGCGCTCGACGTCGACCGGTATTTTGCCGGCGGACTGTACGGCGTCCGTATGGAAGTAGATATCGTGCTCGCGCGCGATGCGCCCGATCCCTTCAAGGGGCTGCACCGTCCCAAGCTCGTTGTTGGCGTGCATGACGGAGATGAGCACGGTATCGGGGCGAATGGCGCGCTCGATGTCGTCAGGGTCAACCACTCCACTCGAGCCGACGCGGACGTAGCTGACGTGCGTCCCGCGCTTTTCGAGCGCCTTCAGAGTGTAGAGGACGGCGTGATGCTCGATAGCAGTGCTGATAACGTGCTTCGACTCGCCGCGCGCGGCTTCGAGAATTCCGACTATCGCGGCGTTGTCGGACTCGGTGCCGCCACTCGTGAAGACGATCTCGCTCGCTCGGGCGTTGAGGAGCCGGGCCACTTGCTCGCGAGCGTTTTCTACTGCCGCCCTCGCCTGCTGGCCGTACCAGTGGATGGAGGAGGCGTTGCCCCAGTCCGCGACGAGATAGGGCCTCATCGCTTCCAGGACTTCGGGAGCGAGCGGTGTGGTGGCGTTATTATCGAGATAAACTCTGCGCATGGTCCTGATTTCCGCTACGGGCCGGACT
>QHZM01000102.1 GCA_003224665.1 Acidobacteriota bacterium | reverse complement strand
CCAGAAACTTTTTGAGATGGAGGTGCCGGAAATCTACGACGGCACGGTGGTCATCAAGGCGATTGCCCGCGAGCCCGGCGAACGGACGAAAGTGGCGGTCTTTTCGAAGGACGCCGACGTTGACTGCGTGGGCGCCTGCGTGGGCATGAAGGGCATGCGCGTTCAGTCCATCATCCGCGAGCTCCGCGGGGAGAAGATTGACATCATCGAGTTCAACGACGATTCGGTGGCCTTCGCGGCCAATTCTCTGAGCCCCGCGAAGATTAACCACGTCGCGGTGGTTGATTCGGAGCAGAAGCACCTTGAAGTGATCGTGGATGACACCCAGTTGTCGCTTGCCATCGGAAAGAAGGGCCAGAACGTTCGACTGGCATCGAAGCTCTTGGGCTGGCGAATCGACATCAAGAGCGAGGAAGAGAAGCGGCAGGAGATCGAGTCCCAGATGGCCGCGATGGCCCTGCGAGGCGCGCCTGTCGGGGACCTCAAGGGGTTGGGCGGTAAGACCCTGCAGAAGCTGCGCGACCACGGCGTCGAGACAGTCGAGCAACTGGCACAGATGACTCCCGCTGATTTGACACGGATTCAGGGCATCGGCGAGAAGACGGTGGAGAAGATCCGGCGCGTGGTCACCGACTACTTCGAGCGAGACAGGTCGTCGGCGCCGGAAGCGGAGTCCGAGGAGGCGAAGGCTCAGGCGGCGGAGGAGCCCGCAGCGGCGGCCCAGGAGGCAAGCGAGCAGGAAGTGGAACAGCCCGCCGCGATTGCTGAGGAAGAGCCCGCAGCGCCGGCGCAGGAGGCAAGGCAGCAGGAAGTGGAAGAGCCGGCCGCGGTTGCTGAGGAGCCTGCGGCGGAGGTTCCGGTGTCCGAGGCCGCTCCGGCGAAAAGTGAGGCGAATGCCGGCAAGCCTCCTGCCGGTTCGGAGAACGAGTAGGGCGAAGCCGGCGGCGTGAGGCGGAGCCCGCCTTCGCCAGCGTCGCACCAATAGATGAAAGTCCGCAGCCCGGTGGCGGCGGGCGGACCTGGGAGTGGAGGGAGTTCGGGAAAAAGATGGAATCGATCCGGATCAATGAGCTCGCGCGGGAGCTTGAAGTCAAGAGCAAAGCCATCTTGGACTATCTTTCTGAGATAGGCGTCACGGACAAGAAGTCGCACTCAAGCGCCCTCGAAGACGAGGTCGCTGAAAAAGTCCGCGCCCATTTTCGCGCGCTCAATCAGGAGGCCACGGAAAAAGAACCCGCGACGGCTCGAAAAGGCTCCGCCGCGCCGGCCAAGACCGCCCGTGTCTCTCCGCCCTCCGAGGCCAAGCGCGGTCCGGAAGTACGACCCGAATTCCAGCCGATCCGGCGCTCCATCGCCGAAATCAAAGCGGAAGCCCGCAAGGCCGTGGCTCCCGCGTCCCCTCGACCCGTTACCGCTGCCGAGCGAGTCGCTGAAAAAGTCTCCGCCGCGGCGCCGTCGGCGACGGGCAGTCCGGCTGGACCAGCTCGAATTCCTTTTACTACGCTTGGTCCGGCAACTCGGGGTCCCGCCGTGCGGCCTCCGGTTGCCGGAAAGCCGGTCGAGGGACCCTCGGTCGCGGGACGTCGGGCCGGTGGGGTAGCGGAAGCCCCAGCGCCCGCCAAGCCGGGCGAAGCGCCTCTCGCCAAATCTGTTCGCGGATCCAGAGGAGGGCGGCTGAGCGACCCTGCGGCCAGCCAGCCGATCTACCCTCAGGCCATCTTGCCCAAAGGCGTTCCGACTCGGGCGCCCGGACAGCGGCGGCCCGGCGAGCCACGTCCGATGCATCCCACAGCGGCTCGACCCGCGCCATCTGCTGCGGCGGGTGCAGTGGCGACAGGTGGAGCGCCCGCGACCCGCCCTGCCGTGGGCCGACCTTTTGCGCCGCCGCGCCACGGCCCCTATGCTCCTCATCTCGCTCCTCCCAGGCCGGTGGTCCCCGAAGAAGTCCCGATTACGCGGCAGATCACTCTGAGCGAGGGCATCACGGTCAAGGAGCTCTCGGAGAAATTGGAAGTTCGCGCCAAAGACGTCATCAAGAAGCTCCTGGACAGGGGCCTGTTTGCGACCATCAATCAGACGCTCGACAGCGAGACGGCCAAAGAAATCGCCCGCAGTTTTGGCGCGGACGCGACGATCATCAGCTTTGAAGAGATCGTCAAGCAGGAAGTCGAGGAAGCCGACCGGCCCGAGGACTTGAAGCCGCGAGCGCCCGTGGTGACGGTGATGGGCCATGTGGATCACGGAAAGACTTCACTCCTCGACGCCATCCGTGAAGCCAACGTCGCGGCGAAAGAAGCCGGAGGCATCACGCAGCGGATTGGCGCCTACCAGGCGGAAGTGCAAAACAGGAAAATCACTTTCATTGATACGCCGGGCCACGAGGCTTTCACCATGATGCGGGCCCGCGGAGCCAAAGCGACGGACGTGGTCGTCCTGGTCGTGGCGGCGGACGACGGCGTCATGCCTCAAACTCTCGAGGCCATGAGCCACGCGCGTGCGGCGAAAGTGCCCATGCTCGTCGCCATCAACAAGATTGACAAACCGGAGGCGCAGCCCGAACGGGTCAAAAAGCAACTGGCCGACCAGGGCCTCTTGGCCGAAGCCTGGGGCGGCGATACGGTGATGGTGGAGGTGTCCGCCAAGCAGAAGAAGAATTTGGACGTCCTGCTCGAGATGATTCTGCTGGTCGCCGACCTCCAGGCGCTCAAAGCCAACCCCGACCGTCTGGCGAGCGGAACGGTGCTCGAGGCCAAACTCGACCGGGGCCGCGGCCCGGTGGCAACCGTGCTCGTTCAAAACGGGACCCTGCACGTGGGCGATTCGTTCATCGTCGGGGCGACGTTCGGCAAGGTGCGGGCCATGTTCGACGACCGCGGCCACCCCTGCTTCGCGGGTCCGCCTTCGGCGCCCGTCGAGGTGCTGGGCTTTGAAGACGTCCCTCAGGCCGGGGACCGTTTCCAGGTAAGCGAAGATGCCGCGAGGGCACGGCAGATTTCCCTCCACCGGCAGGCCAAGCTCCGCGAGGCGGCGCTGGCGAAGAGCGCGCGGCTCACGCTCGAACACCTGCACGAACAGCTCGCTGCCGGAGACATCAAGGAATTGCCGCTCATCATTAAGGCGGACGTCCAGGGATCGGTCGAAGTCTTGTCCGACACTTTGAACAAACTGAGTTCGGTAAAGGTAAAAATCAAGATTATCCATGCGGCGGTCGGCGCGATCACGGAAACGGACGTCCTGCTGGCCTCGGCGTCGAACGCGGTCATCATCGGGTTCAACGTGCGGCCGGAGCGGAAGGCTTCCGACCTGGCTCAGCTTGAGAATGTGGACATCCGCCCGCACACCATCATTTACGACGTCACCGACGAGATCAAGAAGGCCATGGTGGGGCTGCTCTCCGTGACTTACAAGGAGACCACGCTTGGGCGCGCGGCAGTCCGGGATACCTTCCGAATTTCCAAGGTGGGCACAGTGGCTGGGTGTCACGTGCAGGATGGGAAGATCGCGCGTGAGTCCCGCATCCGGCTGCTCCGCGACAACGTCGTGACTTACGAAGGCCGCATCCGCTCCCTGCGCCGGTTCAAGGAGGATGTGACGGAAGTGAAGTCCGGGATGGAATGCGGCATCGCGCTTGAGAATTTCAGCGACATTAAAGTTGGCGACGTGATTGAAGCCTTCGTCACCGAGCGTGTGGCGGAGCCGGCCCTGGCTTGACGACTGAGCTACGGGGGAGCAACTGCCATGCCAGTCGGCGTCCTGACCCTTGATATTCAGATTCCCTACGCCCACTCCTTGAAGGAAAAAAGGGCAGTTCTTCAGAAAATGCGAGGCCGCCTGCGGTCGCGCTTCAACGTGGCGGTGGCCGAGCTCGACCACCAGGACGTGTGGCAGCACGCCACGCTCGGCGTCGTTTCCATTTCGGACAGCCAGCCACTGCTCGAGTCGGTCTTTCGTCAGGTCCTGGCAGAGTCCGAGAAAATTCTGGGTTACGACGTAGCCAACCACTCGCTCGATTTCTTCTGAATTCGGGCCGGGCGGCCCGCGAGTGCGCTCTGGCGCCCCCGGGCGAGGCGGTCCGGGGGTTGTCGCCGCGGGAATTCCAAGCCTGGAAGTTTTCCATGTCGAACGTTCCCGGACGGCGTCAGGAACGGCTGGCGGACCAGATCCAGATCGAAGTGGCGGAAATGATCTCCGCGGAGCTCAAAGATCCGCGCATCGGCTTCGCCACGGTGACGCGGGTGGACTTGACCCCCGACCTGACCCGGGCGCGTATCCTGGTGTCCGTCCTGGGAAGTCCCGAGGCGAAGGAAGAAACGCTCGCGGGGCTGGCCTCGGCCGCAGGTTACGTCCGCCACGAGCTCGCCCGGAGGTTGAGAATCCGGCGCACGCCTGAACTCGCTTTTGTGCTGGACCACGGGCCGGAAGAGGGGCAGAAGCTCGAAACCCTGCTTCAAAAGATCAAGAAGGACCAGTGAGAGCCGGACCTCCCCTTCCCGGGCGCAAGCGAACGATCAGGGTGAAGGGGTCCGCTTGACCGGTGAACGCTTCCACTTGAATTCGAATCGAACCAACCTCGACGCCATCCCTCCCAATCGTACTTCCCCAGATCGAGAAATTTCCGGCGTGCTCGTGATGGACAAGGCTGCTGGCATAACGTCCCACGACGTCGTGGCCGGGGTGCGCAGGTTGCTGAGGATTCGCCAGGTGGGGCACTTCGGTACCCTGGACCCGTTCGCAACGGGCGTCCTGCCGATTTCGGTGGGAAAAGCCACCCGTTTCGCCCAGTTCTATCTCAAGTCCAGGAAAGCCTACGAGGGCAAGATTTGTTTCGGATTCTCCACAGACACGTATGACGCCACGGGAACGCCGACCTCGGAACGGGTCCCAGCCTCGCTCGATCGAGCCACGCTCGAAACAATCTTTCGGAGTTTCACCGGCCGTCTGATGCAAACCCCGCCGCTTTTTTCAGCCAAACGCGTGGCAGGGAAGCGCGCTTACGAACTGGCTCGGCAGCACAAGCCCTTTCAACTGGCGCCGGTGGAAGTGGAAATCTACGCCCTGGAGTTACTCGAACTGGCCGGCGACCAGGTGCGTTTCGCCGTCGAGTGCTCCGGCGGGACTTACGTCCGATCGCTGGCTCACGACATCGGCCAGAAAGTGGGCGGCGGGGCTTATCTCGGCGGGTTGAGGCGGACCGCAGTGGCCGAGTTCAAGGAGGGTCGGGCCATCTCGCTCGACGAACTTGCCAAAGCGGTCCTGGAAAACAGGCTGATGGATTGTGTAGTCCCCCTCGAGGCCCTCTTGCCGGATTGCCCCGAGCTCGTCGTCCGTGGGCGCGAGGAAAAAAGCATCCGCCACGGCCACCGCTTCGAGCTGGCCCAGGCGATTCGGCCCGGGCGAGGGGCGCCTCCGGGCCGCTGGAATGCCGTGACCTTACTCAAGATCTTGAATGGCGAGCGACGGCTCCTCGCCGTGGCGCGGCACGTCACCGGCAGCATCTACCACCCTGACCTGGTCTTGCTCTAGCCGCGCTGGTCGAGGAGCTTTAGGACAGCTCGCGCGGCATCTTTCGCTGCCGACGGCCGGGCGAGCGCCAGGGTGCAGTCCCGCATGCGTTGGACCTCTCCCCGATTGGCACATAACCGCTCAATAGTGGCTCCGAGGCCCTGTCGGCGTTTCACCCAGGTCCCCACTCCCCATTCTTCGATTTGAGCGCAGGTCCGAAGCTCGTTCCCGGGAAGTGGGTCGAAAGCCAGGATGGGCAAAGCTGCGTTGATAGCTTCAATCACCGTCGTGGCTCCGGGCTTGCTGACGAGTAAGTCCGCCGCCGCCATCCATTCGTGAATGTTGTCCACCCACCCGAACGCCCGGAATTTCGGGCTTCCCCGGCTTGCGGCGACAAAGTGGGCCAGTCCTTCCTCCAGCCGTCGGTTTTTCCCAGCAATCAAAACGACTTGAAGGGGCAGACGGATCTTCTCGAGTTCAGTGAGGATCGGGTGCGGCTTTGCCGTGCCACTCCCGCCGAAGAGGACCAGGACCAGGGGCGTATCCCCCCGGGCTCCAAGGCGCGCCCGCGCGGCGGCGCGGTCCGGCAAGGACTCAAATGCAGGGTCAACGGGCATTCCGCAGGCAAGAATTTTTTCGGTGAAGACACCTGCGGCTTTCAGTTGGGCCTGCGCTCCATCAGGCGAGACCGTATAGAGGTCCACTTCCGGCTGGGCCCAAGCCTGGTCAAAGTTTGATTCCGTCGGCATAGCCACCAGGCGGAAACGCGCGCCTCTCTCCCGCTTCAGCAATGCCGCAAGCTCGCACAGGCCAACCTCGGTGGCAACGACGACGTCCGGGTCAAATTCCTCAATGAACCGAAAGAGTTATTTCCCGCCCTGTCGGTAAAGCCAGGCAGGGCCTGTGGAATTTGACCTGTGCTGGAGTCCTTCGACCCACTCCCAGAGGCCGGGCCAATATTTCAGCGGGATCTTGTAGGAGTCGTAATAAAAGCGAAACCATCGGGCACAGCGGTCGAGAGCGTTCTCCACCCTCACCGTAAGGTCCGGTTGGGCCTCGGCCAGCGCTTTCTTGAGCGCGCCCGCTGCACGGTCGTGCGAGGCGCCGTGGGGGACCGTCAGGATGAGAATTCTTCTTTCGCGCATTTCGGGTTTCATGCCGCCCAGCGATTCAGGGGCAATGGACATTGTAGCGGAACAACGATGCGGGCGAGAAGCGCACGATGCAAAATGGTCGAGCGCTTGACCCTTTACTTTTGGGATTGCGACTCATAACATCCCGCCCGGGCCGGATTTTTATGGACTTACTCCTTCTCGGCACGGGGATGGGCGTGGTCGGAGGGTTGATCCCGAGTTCGCTCCACTTGATCGCGTTGACTCAAGTCGCCCTCAATCGTTGGATGCGCGCTCTCTCGATTCTGGTCGGACTGCCCCTGATGATTGACGGCGCGCTGCTGCTCGTCACGATCTTCTGCTACCAATACATCCCCCGCACCATTGCCCATTACGTGGGTTATCTCGGAGGCGTCGGCTTGGTCGGTTTCGGCGGATATTCGCTGCTCGAAGGGGGACGTAAGAGCCGGGATGAACTGGCCGATTCTCGAAGCATGTCGTACGCAAGCGTCTCGGCGGCGACTCTGGGAGAATTGACGGCGCCCGGCACGTGGGTTTACTGGCTGACCATCGCCGGACCCGTTCTCGCCGAAGGCAAGCACAAAGGCTATTGGCATGTGGTCCCATTTTTCGCCGGGGGCCTTGTGGGCTTCTACGGGGCAGCCATCCTGAGCTTGTGGTTGATGGCCTGGGGCTCGAGCCTTCACAAAGGACTCAAGCGGTACTTATATTCTGTCGCAAATCTGCTCCTGTTGGTCCTTGGTATTTTCTATCTGTGGCGGGCCTATTGGGGAGGGTAGGGGCGCAAATCGCGAGCCGGCCGTTCCGTAAGGCACTTGGATGAGCTTCCTTGCACTTTCAAACCAGGGCGCTGAACGCCGGACTATCCAGTTGGACTTGGCCACGGATCGTCGCCTGGAGACCTCGCTCGTAAGAAAATACTCCTCGCCTCGGGATTCTTCACATCTCTCGAGGCGGACATAGCTATTGCTTCCTTCAGCGAAAAAGTCACGCGCCCGTTTTCTTCCGTATGTCCTGGTCGGGATCGGTCTATTTCTCTATTTCAGGACGTTCATCTTCCCGTACACGCCGATCTACCAGGGCGACAACGCGCCGGTCTTTCTTCTGGAGGCCAGGCGAATCCTTGAAGGCGAGGTGATTTACCGGGACTTCTTTGAGTTTATCTTTCCCGGCACTCAAGTCCTTTACGCCTTACTTTTCAAATTATTTGGGGTCCATTTGTGGATTCCCGCCGCCATGCTTGTGGTGCTCGGGCTGGTTTTGAGCGGGTTGATGTTTGCCATTTCAGCCCGATTGATGCCGGCCAAATCCGCTCTTCTCCCTGGGTTCTTATTTGTCACTCTCGCATTCGGGAACGTGGCTGCGTGTTTCACGCAGTCTCGAGGCGCGCTGGCCTTGCTCGGCTTTGGGGTCTTTTTGGTTTGGGAGTGCCATGCCGGTCGGCGGGGTCGGCGCTGGCTGGCCAAATCTGAAGCCTGCCTCCTCTCGTCATTTCTCGCCGTGGTCGCGCCGTTCGTCGGTTATTTCGTCTTCAAGGTCGGATTCGGCCGGTTCTTCTACTGCACCTTCACGTTCATCCGTAGGTACTATTCATTCTTTGACCGCAACAACCTTGGGGTCTACATGGTGGACGTCCCCGCGTATGAAGGCATCCTCGAGTGGCCTGCTGTGGCGATTTGGTTGTTCATCCACGCGCTGGTGCCGCTTGCCATCGTGCTGTTCTTCGTCAGGTTTTGGCGAGAAGCAGCGGCCCATCGCGAGGAACCCTGGGACCGGCTGATGCTGGTCGGCGTGACGGGGCTGGCGTCGTTTCTTGCGATTGCTCCCGCGCCGAACTGGTTCAAAGTGTGCACGGCGTCGCTGCCAGCCCTCATCCTTTTCGTTTGGTTTGTGAGGTCGGAGAAGCCGTCACACCGGGCGGCCCGGATCGTGCTCTGGGCGGTTGGACTGGGAGCTTTTTTTCTCATGCCCGTCATGGTGCAAACGGATTGGCACAGACGCATTGAAGGGCCGGCAGGTAGCGCAGCGGTTCTTGAACCCGAGCGGTACGAAAAGCTTGCATGG
>QHZM01000243.1 GCA_003224665.1 Acidobacteriota bacterium | reverse complement strand
GGATCTTGCCTTTCCCGGAGTGATGTCCGACGAGTCTGTAGTTCAGATGAAAGAGGTCGGCCAGCTCGCGTACTTGAAAACAATCGCGCGCGGTGACCACTACGGGATAGCCGTGCTTCCCGAGTTCCTCAACGATTGGAGCAAAAAATGGCACGTGAGGAGAGTTATCCAAGTCGATCCAGATCTTCCCCTTGTCGGTAAACGGTCGTTGCCTGTCTGCCTTCACCATCATGTGGCCTCTCGGCTGCTGGTCACGTTTTTCAGTGCGTTCGAGTCATTGGTAGAGGCAGGTTGCCAACTCCGTCTGGCGAAACCCAATTTACCCGTGGCCACCACCCTATGGTCCACTGTCGCCGTTGCTTCCACCAGTGCCAAATCTTCGATGAACTTAAGGACACGTAGTTCGATTTCCATTCTGTCTCCTGGGACCACCGGGGCCAGGAATCTCATGTTATTGATGGAGCCAAGCACCAGGAACTCTCCTGGTCGCGTTCCGGTTCCGGTCGTCTTTGAGAAGAGAATGGAAGCCGATTGGCCGATTGCCTCCACAATCAGCGTTCCTGGCATCACGGCGTGCTCGGGGAAATGACCCAGAAACTGGATTTCGTTTCCCGTCACATTCTTTGTTGTTTGAATGCTCTTCCCCAGCTCCAGCGAGGTGACGCTATCGACCATTATCATGGGAAACCGCTGCTTTAGAACCGCTCGCACTTCCTCAAATCTCATCAGAGCCGCGGCCATCTCTTAATTGTCCTTTCTTGCGAACCTGTTCGACGAACAGGCCCCAACACGTCTCACGCACATTTGCGTGCAAGCCGCGCTGGGCGGTAGACAAGCGGGGTTCGAATCGAGCGATTGAGACAGCAAGGCTATGAATCGCATACACCTTAACGGGACCGTAGAATCATTGCCGTAGCACGTGGCAAAAACCGTGAGCCGGGAGGGGCTGTGCCCGCATCAGAGACGAGTCGTGTCACCCGCAGCCCAGCGGCCTCCGCCATTTGGAGAGGCTGGCTTTCTTGGTTGTATTCAAAGACGTGATCTCTCTGTGGGGACTCGATGGCCGTGCTGAAGAATACGATTCCATCTTGTGAAATCCGCCGAGAAATCACCTTGAAAAGCGGTCCCGGATCAGACAAGTGCTCGGCAAGCATCGCGGATATGATCCCTTGGTATTTTCCGTTGGTGCCCGGGCCGTCAGTTTTCAGCACATCCTTGATCTCGAAGCTGACGCGACCTCCGTGTCCGGAGACGGCTAGCAGACGATTTGCTACAGCTACCGCCGGGGGGCTGATATCGACGCCCTCAATCCGAATGTCCGGTCGCTCCTCTGCAGCCAGAAGGCTCAAGACACCGTGTCCTGCAGCCAGCTCAAGGACAGACGCGTTTCGAGCCAACCGCCTCAAGAACTCGTCTCGGAACATCGCGATATGCTTGACCATAGATGGCCAAAGTGCATAGATGAGAATTGCAGCCCACATGTAAGGCACTGCATAGCCCTCATCCTCGTAAACCCCAGACATGATTTCCGGCATGCCTTCAGGCGTGTACCTGCCCGCGCGCTCGTAAACCTTCTGAGACTGAGCGACACCGATGCAATACCTCGCATACCCGCACGCCGCATTGTCGAGAACCGTCTCCCCGTAGGCTGCCTCCGCCCAACGCGCCAGCGGATTCAACAACCAAGAGCACAGTTCCTTGTTCGCCTCGAAAGTCGCCCGTGCACCGGCCGCAAACGGCCTAGCTCTCCGATCCAGGGCCTCCAGGAATAGTTCCGCAGGCTCCATGTTGACACTCCGCTTGTTTCACTCCTGTGATCGCACATGACGAACGAGACGCACCATCGGACGGATCAGATCTACTCCGTCCCAAGGGGAACTAAAAAGATGCATCCGGCCCATCTTTACTACCCTATCCACTCCGCTGCGCCCTGCAGCTTGGGCGAGCTTCTCCTCCCTCTGGGCGGATTTCACCGCCAGCCCCAGAGTCTGCACTGTACCATCAAACTTCGATATCACTTCCAAGAGGTCATCCACCAGAAGTACGCTGAGCGTTCGACCCTGCGTCGGCTTGGGTATTTCGGTGCCCCTTCCCAGCAGGATGGTCCAATCCGGCGAGGCAGGAAACACGGCGCGGTTCGGAGCATCTTCAAGAAGCCATAACGCACGGGCCAAACAAATCCCCGAGGTCAACGAGGGTTCGATTTGCCGGCGCGGATGCAGGCGATTCTCCTCTTGAAAAGCCTCCCCTAGATCTTTCACGAACTCGTCGGGATCGCGTTCGTCACAGAATTCGAGAAATAATGCTTGGGGCGACGAGCAGGCTCGTTGCTCAAACTGCCACACGTCGCGTGCAATGCGTCGGCACCAGGACGACCGTTCAGCCCGATCGCCCCACGCCTCGGCGTCCATCGCCGCAACGGAAAGCCGTGGGCCAAACACCACGACGCGCGCCCAATGAGGAAAAGGCAGCTTACGCACCTGCGAGACCGCCTCCGCACCGCCCCAAATCATGGCACCGTCCACGGCCTGTGCCATTGCCTCGTGCAGATTGGTCCGCGAATGATCAAAACTCACCATGAAAGTGCGTTCCGTCAACACGCCGTATCGATCAACCTCCTGCAGCTTCTCCATGATCTGCTGTGTTATCTCGAGCAAGCCCCTTGGTACACGGACCAGACAGCCATTGCCGCCGAGGAAGGCGCACGTAAGAGACAAGACGGGCTGGATTTCAATATTCCCAGCTGGCCAATGACCGACTACTCCCAGCGGAAATGCCCGCAGCCTTGCACGTCCATCTTTCCGCCAACCGCCATTCAGAAAATCCGGGCCTAGCTCGCGGAGAAGAACCGGCTCCAAAGTGCCCCGGCGGAGCCAAAGCCGGAGAAACGCCAGCCCCGGGACTTCGCGCAACTCGCGGACGTCCAGTGCCGCAGCCCACTGCTCAAAAACTTCGAGGACTGTCTGAGGGGCAATCTCCTTTTGCCGTGCAATCTCCCGAAGTCGCTGCGCCCCACAAGTAATCTCTTGGGGAGAATGCACTTCCTGGGTCAGCATCAGGTCATTCATGCAAACCATTCCCCTGGCCCTGTTGGTAGCGAGTGGTTTCCAGGTTGCCGCATCCCCGGACCTCCGCCTTGGGTACTCTTCCCGCAAAGCGGAAACTGGTGCCGAGCCTTCCGCAGGGGCACTCGTCGTAGTCGATGATTTCGGCCATATCATCTGTCAGCACTAGAAACCCGGGGAAACTGGTCGGCAGCACGCTGCAAACCTGCACCAGACCCTGCTGTCCGGCTGCAACGGGGGCAAGCGTCAGAGGATTCCTCACGACGACCTCTGCAAAGGCGGGCACATGCTTATTGCCGTGCTCACAATCCGGATAGACGACGCCGACATTCTCGACCATGCCGTAAAAGTCGATGACACGATCGGCTGAACAGCCAAACACCGATGCCACGCCTCTGATGAATACATCCCGGGTGACCGCTTCCCGCTCCAAACGCTTCCACCCCCCGCTGTGGAGCACACGGATGTTGGGAATGTCGAGGGTGACGCCCTGGCGCTGCAGAGGCTGCGCAAGGTGGGTCCAGATTACATAGGTAAAGCCATAGGCCAAGACCTCGGCCTCTCTCCACTTTGCAGCACAATCGAGAAGTTTCTCCAGATCGAGACTCGTGTTTCCCTCCGGATCACGACGCAAACAGCAGACCACCTCTGTCGCAAAGGACCCTAGACCTTGAATGGCGGCCCCACGTGCCCCCAGCTCAGCCTGTGTACTTAGATTTTCGGGTGTGTCGATCACCAGGTATGGCCTGCGCGCCGGTCCGATGAAATCCCTGATGATCGTGATGACGCCTTTTGTCATCCGCTTGGCAGTTTCGGCATCGAGAACTACACGGCTTGGCACCTGGCCCGTAGTTGCACTGGACGTGAGAGTGCGCTTGATCTCGTTGGCGTCAACCAAAGCTAGCGTTGGAGTCGCCTTGAAGGCCCCGACCGGCAGGTACGGCAGATCAGCAATCGTGTCCGCCGTGTGAAAATGGACGGGCCAGTGTTCCACGTAGTTACGAAACCGCGGATTCCGGTCGCAGGCGTAAGCGAGTTCGATCTTCAGCAGCGCGAGCAGGGAGGAGTGCCGTGCCTTTGGATCTAGCCCGTAAAGCGGCGCTGTCAACAAGCTCTCGATGCACTGCGTGATTTCCACCGGTGCGCTCATGTCATCGCCTGCAACTGGGACCGGGCAATCTTCCCGTTTTCCGTTTTCGGCAATTCAGGGACCACTCTCACTGAGACACACGTCCACTGGGGGGGAAGTGCACGCCGAACTCTTTCGACAACAATGCTGGCCCCGTCGTCCGCAACGATGAAGAGCGCGAGCGCTTCTCCAGCTTCCGGATGCTGCGCCGCTGTGGCAGCGCACTCGTAAACGCCGGGGATGGCTGCCACCTTCGCTTCCACTTCACCAAAGCTGACTCGGAGGCCGCGAATCTTTATGAACTCACTGGTGCGTCCTTTGATCCAGAGGTATCCTTCGTCGTCACGGTAGGCGAAGTCGCCCGTCTTGAGCCAGCCGTCGCCAAACTTACGCTCCGTTGCTTCGGGGTCATCGAAGTATCCGGAGCAGACCGACGGACCACGCACCTGGATCTCGCCGGTTTGTCCCGCCGCTAGTTCGCGCCCTTCGTCATCAACGATGCGGATCTCCAGATTGTCCAACGGCAGACCGACACTGCCGAGCTTTTTGCCCAAGCGATCCGGCGGGAGAGAGGAAATCCGGGCTGTGGCCTCAGTCTGGCCATACATGACAAAGAAATCTGCCGTTGGTACGATGCTGTACATCTCCCGGACACTTTCAGGGGCAAGCGCGCCCCCTGCTTGGAGGAAGCGCCGCAGTCCGGGCAACCGCATGGACCTGAGGTTGGAGCGCCGGAGGAGGATGTTGTAGACGGCTGGCACACCCGCGAACGTGGTACAAGCGTACGTATTGATCGCGCGCAAGACCTTGTCAGGGAACATGAACCTTGAGTCGAACACAACTCCACCCCCTTGATAGAGATGGGAGTGCATGACGCTTGCGCCAAAGCAGTAACTCACTGGCATGATCAGCATGGCCTTTTCGTCCGTCGCCAGATGCTGGCTTCGGACAATTGCCTCTGTGTTCGCTCTCAAGTTGCCATGGCTGACCATCACCAGCCGCGGTACCCCTGTGGAACCTGAGGTGGGCATTAAGACCGCGGGGTCTTCTTCCGCACACGGCGCCGGCCGTAACGAGTGGGCGGGGCGAGCGTCGAAATTGCCCTCGATTTGCTTAACGCCATTCTTTCTTGCCCAATCACAGCGGACTCCCTTGGCGACCCACACGGCTTTCGCGCGTGCCCTCGCGAAGAGCAAGTCCCCGGAAGTTGCGAGAGCGCGCTCATCCACTAGCACGGGCACCATGCCGGTATACATGGCCCCTAAGTAGGCCAGCGTACTTGCGGGACTCAGACCACAACTGATCAGCACTCGATCGCCCGGTTGCAGGCCGGCTGACAGAAACCCAGCCGCGAAGCCGACGATCAGGCCGGGGACATCTTTACCGGAAAGCGTTTGCGCGGTCGCCGCGTCAATCAGATGGGAATTCTCTCCCAGCCGCTGAAGCAGGCGACCCGCGATGTTCGAATCACTGGACCCGCGCACCTTGGACCTTGCCGAGCTTGGATTGAACGACTCTGCAGATCTCTTTCACGTTCTCCATCGCCATTAAGTCATCTACGTCGAAACTCACCCCAAAAGCGTGCTCGAGGCTACTGGCCAGCTCCACATGCCCCATGGAATCCCATGCGGGAAAGTCGTTTGGCGTCGAGTCGAAGGTGATGGTCTGCGGATCGATGTCGAAGGTAGAGCTAAAAGCGGCTTTCACTATCGCCAACAGTTCTTCCATGATTAAATTTCCTTTTCTCTCCTATCGGTATGTTCTTGAGCCAAGACGGTTGCTTCTTATGAGCTGCTTGATCCTTACGGAGAGGTACGGCCCTCTTGAACATTAGGAAGCGGCTTACGCTGAACGCTCGCACCTCCTTCCACTTATTGGTCACCCGAGTACACCACTGAGCCGGAATATTGTCAGCCCAATAAAACCCATATGCTTTTGTGTATCCTTTCGAACGCAGAGCTAGCATCGCGCTATTCTGGAAAGCCGCGGATACGCCACCTTTTCTTTCAGCAGGTGCCACAAATATATCAAAGGTATATACGTAGCTTTTCACCCAGCCCCTGAACCCAAGCCGTCGGAGATCCTCATGCAAAACACGAGGGTCGTCTGTAGCTTCTGAAACGTAGTGCCATGTGTCACCAATAATTACATTGTCTCGTGCAAGGGCGTGTCCGCCATATCCGTGCTTCAGGTAATCCAAGGCTTTTAGATACCTGTATCGGACAGCAAAGCGATAGATACCTGACAAGAGCATTTCTTTGTCAATTTCAAGCAGTTTCAGCTTTGCGCTCGCAAGCGGTTCCGAACGGTCCGTTACCTCCGACAAGTCCTTCTCAACAACTATGGCTGTACGCTTAAGAAACAATACTTCCCTAAAAAGGAAACTCCACCCATTTGACCTGACAAGATCAGCGAGTTGAGCTAAGCGCATTCCGACGACGCTCAACATGAGGACCTCCTCCCCTGCATCCACGTCGCGCAAGTCGGCATTCGACCTGAGCTCGCTGGGCCCTCGCTCAATTTGGGGTGTCTTTGACGGATGCTGAAACTAAGCCCTCTCCTGATTAAGCAGCACTCTTTTTTCTCTGAGCCACCCCGGTCTGTGCCATTCATGAAGCGGGCACCCACGCCAGGCAAAGACTTGCCATGACTTCGAATTAGGAACCCGGCGTCGCACGGCAAAGCCTCAGCGAGTCGACGCTCCGGAAAAACGTCCTGCCCGTCAAGGGAAACGACACCCATATGTGGCTCCACTCGTCCGCCCGTATCGTCATACGGCCAGGTGCGGACGCCGTAGCGTATCGCACGGGAGAGGTCAAGCAGTTTTGGACAACCTACCGCCTCCGAGGTCACAATTTCCCTTCTGCAACGACCAAATCTTGGTCTGTCCCGCCATAGGAATCAAGACGGTATTAACAGTAATCTTTGGTAAGGTAAATACCCCATGTGCGCAATATCGGTGGAATGGTATCTGATCAGCAGTGTCCCGACTTACGAGCCGCTATTCCGGAACCGGCCTAGGTTTTTGGCCGCGTGAAAAGATTCTATAAAGTCTTTGCTAGTGGGAACGATTCAGCCCATACGTCAAAGAACAGATGGTCCACTGATCAATCAAGATCACGGTAGACATCTATGGCCACGTAATTCCAGGCGCGGACGTGGCCTAGATTGACCGCCTGGACCGCATTGCGTCGAAAACAAGTCCGCAACAATCTGCAACTCAGGCGCAACCAGCGGGGAAGGGTGAAGGGGAGAAGGTCGAGCAAGTCCTTTCGAGTCAATGGCTGGGAGGCAGGGATTCGAACCCCGATACGCAGATCCAGAGTCTGCAGTCCTACCGTTAGACGACCTCCCAAATTCGCCGCTTCCTTAGAAGTAACCGCGTGCCGCCGGGGTTGTCAAGCTATTGCTGCGCGAGGTGCGGAATGAAGGCGCGGGGGAAATGGAAATAAGGATGGCCGCAACCAACACGAGTCCAAATGCAGAGAGGAAATAAGCTCAGAAGAGCCGGAAGCTGACTTCGACGCTCATGCGCACCGCGACGGGCGATCCGTTGCGCAAGGCGGGCTTAAACTTCCAGGTGTGGACCGTTTCGATCGCCTTTTCATCCAGTCCGAGGCCCAGCGGCTTCACCACGCGCAAATCG
>QHZM01000504.1 GCA_003224665.1 Acidobacteriota bacterium | reverse complement strand
CCAGATCGAGTGGCTCATCGAGTGGCTGAGTGCCTTTGGAAAGGTGAGTTTGCTCGTCCTGCTGATCGTTCTTGCAGGGTGGTTTCTTTTCAAATGGGTCGAACGGCGGCGGTTCTACCGACTGCTTGAGAGGTCGCGGATCGCCGCTCCGGAGCTCAAGGAGCGGCTCGACCGGGGCGAGGACGTCGTAATTGTTGACCTGCGCTCGGACCTCGGTCTTCGTTTGGATGGCCTCAAAATCCGCGGGGCTATTTGGATTCCGCCGCAGGAGTTCGAGGCCCGGTATAAGGAAATTCCGCGGGGTCGTCCGGTTGTGATGTACTGCACTTGACCGAACGAGGCGACCAGCGCCAGGATGGCGCGGCTCCTGCATACCAAGGGATACTCGGAAGTCTGGCCACTCCTTGGCGGATTCGATGCGTGGCTCGCCCTCGGTTACCCGGTCGAGCAGTACGCCGCCCGGCCGCAACTGGCTTCCATCGCGGCCGCGAGCGCCTCATGACAGGCTCTTCGGGAGACAACTCGGAGGCGGGCGCGCGACTCTATCTTAGTGAGGCTCGTGTGTCTTCGGTCTTGCAGCCTGGACCTTTGACACGGGGTTTTCGGCCTATGCGCAACAAAATCCTCGCAGGAATCTTATTCCTGGTTTGCATTTCCTTGGCGCCGCCGGTCGCTCGGGCGGCGGACCCGCCGCTGACGGTGGACGACGTCACACTGCTCCTGCTCGGCGGGGCAACCTCGGAAAAGATGGGCGCGCTGATCGAGCAGCGTGGAGTCTCTTTCAAGATGAACCCCGATCTGGCGAAGAAATTCCACGACGCCGGCGCCAACGACGCGGTGATCGAGGCCCTCCAAAAAGCCGGGAATTTGCCGCCAAGGAAAAAGTCTTCAAGCAGGCCCGCAATAATTACGCTTATCATCAAATCAACAAAGTCCAAGAACTTGATCCGGATGGCAACGTCGAGGGGACGTATGAGCAGGACTGGGACATTGTCTTTGACGACAACGGGAAGAGGATCGAGCGCGTCACTTACGCTCCTCCCGATACCCTCAAGGGCTTGATGGTCACGGGGGAAGACCTTAACTCGATGAGGAACGTCCAGCCTTTCGTGCTGACGACTGACGAGTTGCCGGACTACGACGTGAAGTACCTGGGCCACGCGAAGCTCGACGAGATCACCGCCTACGTCTTTTCCATCCGGCCGAGAGCAATCGAGAAGGGCCGGCTGTATTTCCAGGGAGTCGTCTGGGTTGACGACCGCGACCTTCAGATTGTCAAAACCGAGGGGAAAACGGTCCCGGAAGTGAAGGGCCACAAGGACCGGTTTAACCTCTTCCCCCGCTTCACCACTTACCGCGAGCAGATCGACGGCAAGTTCTGGTTCCCGACTTTTACCATCGCGGACGACACGCTCTACTTTCCCGACCGGCCCGTGCACATCAAGGAGGTCATCAAATACACGGAGTACAAGCAGTTCAAAGCCATTCCCACGATACGTGTGATCTCGGAGATGCCTCCCGGCGAACTCGATGGTAAGCCCAAGAGTGCGCCAGTGAAAGATTCTCCTCTGAAAAAATAATCCCAACGCAGACCCGCGAGTGGCGGTCGGCGGTCACTCCGCGGTTAGTAGCCTCTCGCGCCCACGCACCTCCGCGCCGGCCTGTTGTTGCTGATAAAATCCTTCAGCGATGAAACCCATCCCGTTGTGCTGGCGAATTGTGCTCGTGCGCCCGCGGAACCCGCTTAACATCGGGGCGGCAGCGCGCGCGCTGGCCAACTTCGGGCTTCGCGAGCTCGTGGTTGTAAAACCCTACGGTCCCGTCTGGCAGGAAACCCGCTCCGCCGTCGGTGCCGAAGAAATCCTGAAATCGGCGAGGGCGGTTGAAAAGCTCGAGGAGGCCATCGGTGACGCCAACTGGGTCGTGGGGACTACGACGGGGTCGCGGCGGACCCTCGACCGTCATCTGATCCCCCTCACGGATTTCGCTCGCTGGCTGCGCCGGCGGAAGGCGCGTGGGCGGGCGGCGCTGCTATTCGGTTCGGAAAAGACGGGCCTCTCGAATGAGCACCTGAGTTATTGCCACGGACTGGTGCGAATCCCCACCGCGGCCCATTGTCCTTCCATGAATTTGGGGCAGGCTGTAGCCCTCTTCTGCTACGAGCTTGCCCGGTCGGGCGCGCTCTCCGTCCCGCTGCCGGCGCCGAAGGTGGATCGCTCGCAGCCCGCAAACGCGCAGTCACTCGAGCACGTCCTCGAACGCGCCGCCCGGGTGCTGGGACACGCGGGTTACTTTAAGCCCAAGACCCGCGCTTCCCAATTAATCAAGCTCCGCCGTTTTCTGCTCGACCTTGGACTCTCGAGCAATGACGCGCGTGTCCTTGGCGGCGTTTTAGCCCAGGTCGAATGGAAGATTGAAAGCGCCGGGGGATGAGAGGCGAGTCCGGCTGCCTGAAGGAATGCCTGTCAGCTTTCCCTGAGCGGCGATTGCAGTTGAACGAGCGCCGGCAGGGGCGCTTCAAACGCCTGGCGAGTCTGCGGGTCGCGCCAGTTGTCGACCATCGCCACTTGTTGAACGCAGGAGATTGTGCAGCGCGGGGCGCAAGACTTCCGCGTGTAGTATTCGTGCTCGATGAGTTCTGAGGTGTATTCCTCGAGCGGGATGGCGGGGTAGCCGCGCTGCTGGGAGCAGTAGTGCACCAGCCCGTCTTCGCAGATGTAGAGGTACCGGCTGCCGGCGCGGCACCGCCATTCGTTCGGCAGGCCTCGGGCGATATTCTCTTGAAACCGGTTCAGGCGGGCGTATGAGCGTTTGCCCATGCTCATTATTTCCGTGAAGATTTTCTGCTGTCGCTCGCTCAGCGGTTTGAGCTGCCCCGCGTGGTCGTGGAGGATCCCCACGGTGCTCGTGTGGCCAAGCTCGAGGGCCCGGACCTCGTCGGGGTTCACGTTGTCGATGCTGATTTGCAGGTGGTCGAGGCCGGCGCGGTTCAGCCGCTCAATCCGCTCGCGCGTGAGCAGGTAGCCGTTCGTAATCAGCCCGGCGATCATCCCGTGGCGGCGGACGCGCCCGATGATTTCTTCGAGCTCCGGGTGGAGAAGCGGCTCGCCACCGCTGATCGTGACGATGCTGGTCCCGAGCGCAGCCAGGCGGTCCACGCGGCGGAGCATGACCTCCGTCGGGACGGGCTTCGAGTAGTTGTCAAACTCGCTGCAGTACGCGCAGGAAAGGTTACAGCGGCGGACGGGAATGAGGTGGACGTCAAGGGGATGGTTGGTCGAGAGCAACCCCTTCGCAATCATGCGCAGTTCGCGCCAACGAGTGCTCAGGAAGCGAATCTTGCGCCGGAGGAGAACGCTGCTCATCAGTAATTCGCGATAATGAAGGGCTTCAGCTTTCTGAACTTCCCCTCGCAATGTCGGCCTGGGGTTACGTCAAGTCCTTCGGGACCGCGCCCAGCTCGAGTGGTCTACCCCCCCCCGCCTTGACGAAACGGGGCTCACTGGCTAAGGCAATGCAGGTTAGACCATTCCCTCGCCTGGCTCAACACCAAAAACTCCAAATGCGCAAAAAACGGCTTGAAGTGCTACTTTTGGCCCCAAATTGCAGATAACAAAGGGCCACCGTCAGTTCATTTTGGCCCGCTTGCCCCCGGCGGGAGCCGTTATCTCGAAGTTTGACGAAGGGATGTGCCGGTTGACCTTGACGCTCGTATACCGGGCTATAAGGTAGTCGCCGCCCGGCTCGAAGAACTTCTGCTGCACGGGCAGCCACGATTCCTCGCTGATCCAGAGCTTCACTTTGCTGAGATAGGCGGCGATGGACTGTTTGCGCGGAGTCAGGTCGAGGACAGCCGTCATATCGCCGTCCAAATCCTCCTCGGATACGAACTTGAGGTCGTAGGACTTCTTCAAGTCCTCAAGCTCTGTCCCGAAGCCCAGTAGAAAAAACTCCTGGACCAGTCCTCGATGTTGCTCCAGGCTGTATTCCTGGATTTGGTTGATCTTCGGCAGATAGATTTCCGCCTTGTTTTTCTTGAACAAGATGGTCTTGGGATCGGGTTTCGTGAATTTGATCAGGATTTCGGGATTTTTGCTTTTATGGAAGAAGAGTTGTCCTTCTTCCGTAGACTTGTCATTCACGAGGACCGTCACCTTCGTGTACTCAAGGTTGGCTGAGAGAGTCCGCAGGCGTTTCCGGGCGTCGCTCATCCTGGAGAGGACTTCGGCAAGGTCGGGCCCAAACTTACCCTTGCGGAACCGCGGGTTTGCGCCAGCCAGAGACAGCGCCGCCAGCGTCAGTGCTGCCACGGTGCCGAAGCGCTTCCGATTTTTCGGGGAAAGATTTCTCATGTCGGCAGCTCGACGGCCCTCCGGCCTCGGCGTCTCATTGAGAAACGACCACCGTGTAGCCCAGGACGACGTTGTTCCTGTCCCGGATCGGTTCAATCGTTTTCACGTTCGGGGCTTTTCTCAGGCGCCGCTCCAGGACCTGCCGGATGGCGTCCTGCCAGGATGACCACGCAAATGATGTCGTACTGCCAGCTCCCGCGCTCGTAAGACCAGAAAACGGACCGAACAAGGACGAGTTTTATTTTTTTCCAGACGCTCTCGAGGCTTCCCGCCCCCACTCGCCCGTCCGCTCGGACAAAGGTCTGCCCCGGGGTCTGTGTGCCATTCGCCATTGTTTCGGGCCTGAAGCAAAATAGCGGGAAATGGGCGAAGAATCAATCGGAAATTATCCGCCCGTCTCGCATGCGGACGATGCGGTCGGCGACGGCGGCGGCTTCCTGGTTGTGCGTGATCAGAAGAATGGTCTGGCGGAAGGTGCGGTTGAGCGTTCGCATCATGTTGAGCACGGCCTGAGAATTTTCGCTGTCCAGGCTGCCCGTGGGTTCATCCGCCAGCAGGATCTTGGGCTCGCAAATTACCGCTCGGGCGATGGCCACGCGTTGCTGCTCGCCGCCGGAAAGGGCGTAGGGCTTGTGTTTGAGTTTTTCCTCGAGCCCCAGTAATTCGACCACGGATTCGAAGCGGTGAGGATTGAAGCCGTTCCCCTGAATGTGCTGCGCGATGGCGACGTTGTCGCGCGCCGTCAAGGTGGGGAGCAAATTGAAGCGCTGGAAAACGAACCCGATCTTGTGCCGCCGGAAGCGCGTCCGGTCGTCCTCGTTCATCGTGGCAAAGTCGTTTCCGTCCACAAGCACCCTGCCGCTGGTAGGGTTGGCCAACCCGCCGAGAATATGGAGCAGGGTTGACTTCCCGCAGCCCGACGGGCCGACGACGGCAAGGAACTCGCCCTCTTGGACGGTCAAGTCCACGCCGCGCAGCGCCGGCACATCCACTTTGCCGACCCTGTAAATTTTCTTCAGATCTTGAGTCGAGATAATCGGTTCCACTTATCGCTTCTCACCCCTCAGCTCCGCGTCGCCCTTCCGACAAGTCGGTTTTGGCGTGCCGGGTCGTC
>QHZM01000242.1 GCA_003224665.1 Acidobacteriota bacterium | reverse complement strand
ACGGGCGACGCTGGAAATGGAAATCCGCCTGAAGAAACTCGCCGAAAACGGCGTCCGCAACATCGAGCAGTACAATAAGCTTTTTGAGCCTGATTCGAACCTGAGCCTGTTCGATTCTTCCGGTGACGAGGGGCGGCCGCTGCCTTATATCGTGATCGTCATCGACGAACTCGCCGACTTGATGATGGTCGAGCCGCAGGGCGTCGAGGAATCCATCACGCGCCTGGCGCAGATGGCCCGCGCCGTCGGCATCCACCTGATCCTCGCCACGCAGCGGCCGTCGGTGGACGTCATCACGGGGCTCATCAAAGCGAACATGCCCTCGCGGATCTCTTTCCGCGTGGCCTCCAAAGTGGACTCGCGGACCATTCTCGATTCCAACGGCGCCGAGGCCCTCCTCGGCCGCGGGGACATGCTCTTCCTGCCGCCGGGCAGCGCCAGGCTCCAGCGCCTGCACGGACCTCTCGTTACCGAAAAAGAGATCGGAAAAGTCGTGGACTGGTGGAAGTCCCAGTCCCAGCCCCAGTACAACGACGAGTTCCTGAAGCCGATGAAGGACCGGGAGCGCGATAACGAAACAGAGGACTCGGAGGAAGACGCGGCAGAACTCGACGAAGTGTACGGAGAGGCGGTGCGGCTGGTCGTCGAGTCCGGGAAAGCTTCCACCTCACTCCTGCAACGGCGCCTGCGGCTCGGCTATGGGCGCGCCGCCCGATTGATCGACATGATGCAAAAAGACGGAGTCGTCAGCGCCCCGGACGGCTCGAAGCCCCGCGAAGTCCTCAAGCGGCCGGACTGGCTCCACGAAATTGACTCGTCCATGAGATAAGTCAGAATACCCGCCGCCCGATTCAGAGGCCGCGTGCAGGCCAACCCTGCCAGAACCCAGCCGTTCTTACCGCCTTGACTTTGCAGAAGTCATCTTCTACCGTAACTTCCCTTGAATTTTTTGGTGACGCGGGAGTGAAGCGGTGAAAATCGTGATGGTGGCCTCCGAGGGTGTCCCGCACTCGAAGACGGGCGGGCTGGCCGATGTGGTGGGGGCGCTTCCCAAAGCCCTGGTGGAGCTCGGATATGAAGTGGAGGTCGTGCTCCCTCGTTACCGGATGACGAAGCCCGGCCGGGCGCTCGCCCGCATGAAGAGCCTGACGATTCCGCTCAGCTCCTCTTTCAAATTTTGCTCCATTCAGGATGGAGGCAAGATCGGCGGCGCGCAGTGCTACCTGGTTGAATGTCCCGAGTTTTTCGACCGCGAGGACTTGTACCAGGAGAACGGGCGCGATTATGAGGACAACGCCCAGCGCTTCGCCGGCTTCTCGCTCGCCAGCCTGGAATTCATGAAGCGGTCTTACACCCCTCCCCACATCGTCCATTGCCACGACTGGCAGTCGGCCCTGGTGCCTGTTTATCTTCGCACGCTGTATCAGGCCGACAAATTCTTCGAGAAGACCTCCGTCGTCTTTACGATCCACAACCTGGGTTACCAGGGGCTCTTCCCGCCCCACACGCTGCCCCAGATTTCACTTCATGCGGGGCTCTTCACGATCGATGGCCTGGAGTTTTACGGCAAAGTAAACCTGCTGAAGGGAGGAATTGTCTTTTCGGACTCCATCACCACCGTCAGCCGGAAATACGCGGAGGAGATCCAGACTCACGAATTCGGTTGCGGGCTCGAAGGCGTCCTGAAGAGCCGGGCGGACCGCCTGCAGGGAATCTTAAACGGCGTTGACTACGATGCGTGGAACCCCACGACGGACAAGTTGATCCCGGCCAATTACACGCCGGAAAATCACAAGGGAAAAGAGACCTGCAAGAAGTCCCTCCTTGAGAGCCTGGGAGTGCGCCAGCCCGCGCTCAGCCGTCCTGTCCTCGGCATTGTTTCGCGTTTCGCGGCACAAAAGGGCTTCGACCTGATTGCGGGCATTGCGGATGAAATAATGGCGATGGACCTCTGCGTGGTGGCGCTCGGGACCGGCGAGCCCGTTTACGAAGAGCTTTTCCGGACTATGGCGAAGAAATACCCGCAGAAATTCCTGGTGAAGGTCGCCTACGACAACACTCTAGCGCACCGGATCGAGGCCGGGGCGGACCTCTTCTTGATGCCGTCGCGTTACGAGCCATGCGGGCTCAACCAGATTTACAGCATGAAGTACGGCACCGTGCCTGTCGTTCGCGCCACCGGCGGACTCGACGATACGGTGGAACCTTTCGAGGGCAGCTCGGGCACGGGCTTCAAGTTTTCGGAGTATTCTCCGATCGCTCTGCTCACTACGCTCCGGCAGGCCCTCGAGACCTACCGCCAGCCGAAACAGTGGCAACGGCTGATGCAGAACTGCATGAAGAAGGATTTTTCGTGGGCGAGTTCGGCCAAACAGTATGCCAAGATTTACGAAGGGCTCAACAAGGCTCGTGGCAAGGCCCGGGCCGCGGCGGAAGAGGACACAGCCTGAGGGGCCCCTTAGCGGAGGAAGAGAGGGCGCATGGCAGGAGATCACACGCTGAAACTGACGGACAGCAATTTTGATGACGAAGTGCTCAAGTCGGACAAGCCGGTGCTGGTGGACTTCTGGGCGGAGTGGTGCGCGCCTTGCCGGATGATGGCCCCCACGGTCGAGGGCGTCGCGCAGGATTATGCCGGCCGCGCCAAAGTGGGCAAACTCAACGTTGACGAAAATCCATCGGTACCGAATCGTTATAATATTCGCAGCATTCCTACTTTGATCCTCTTCAAGAACGGTCGCGTCGAAGGGCAGTTTGTCGGCGCGACTTCGAAAGACAGCATCGTAAAAATGCTCGAAGACCTCCTCGGATAGCCCTTCGACGGGCTCGGCCCGCGAGCGGATGTCGCTCGGGAACGCCTTCTTGGCGCCGAGAATTCGCCCCACCTGGGGTGCTCGAGAGTTCCTTTTCCACCCGAGAATCATTCAGGTTAGAATGAAGAGCCCTTAGTTTATTTTTTCGGGCGAGTGTGGAATGGCTAAGCCAACGAGCGTCGTGGTTGTGGGTGTGCAGTGGGGAGATGAGGGGAAGGGCAAGGTCGTCGATGCCCTAGCCGAACACTTTGATATCGTGGCCCGCTACCAGGGCGGCGCAAACGCCGGCCATACGGTGGTGGTTGACGGCACGAAGTTCGTCCTCCAGCTCATCCCGACGGGAATCATCCGGCCCGACAAAATCGCCGTCATCGGCAACGGAGTCGTGGTTGACCCGGAAGCGCTGCTCCGGGAAATTGAGACACTCGAGCGAGCCGGAGTCGAGGTGGGTGACCGGCTTTTGATCAGTGACCGGGCGCACCTGATCTTGCCCTACCACCGCGCCCACGAGCTGGCCGCCGAGCAGGCGCGCGGCGTGGGAAAGATCGGGACAACGTCGAAAGGCATCGGCCCTTCTTACGAGGACAAAGCCGGCCGCCGGGGCCTGCGCACATGTGACGTGCGCAACCCGGAAAACTTTCTCCACAAGTGCCGGGAGGTCCTGGCGGAAAAGAACCGCATCGCTTCAGTCCTGTTTGGCGGCGAGCCGCTGGAGGAAGAACAATGGGTTGAGGGCTACTTCGCCACCGCCTGTCGCATTGTGCCTTACCTGACGGACTCCTCTGTTTACCTGAACAGGGAAATAGACCGCGGGAAGCGTGTCCTTTTCGAAGGGGCGCAGGGGACGCTGCTCGATCTTGACCACGGCACTTATCCCTTCGTGACTTCCTCGAGCGCTGCCGCCGGAGGGGCCTCAACGGGGACCGGCGTCGGTCCGACGAGGATTGGCGCGGCCATTGGCGTCTCGAAAGCCTACGCTACCCGCGTGGGCGGCGGGGCCTTCCCGACCGAAGTCCTGGGGCCCGAAGGGGAAAAGCTCCGGGAAAGGGGCGGCGAGTATGGCGCAGTCACCGGGCGTCCCCGCCGCTGCGGCTGGTTTGACGTGCCGGCGGCGCGGTTGAGCGCCCGCCTCAATCATCTCGAAGCGATGGTCATCACCAAGCTCGATATCCTCGACCACCTCGCGGAGATTCCCGTAGGCGTCGCGTACGAATTCAAGGGCAAACTGCTCTCCGAAGTCCCTGCCGAAATCGAAGTCCTCGAGCAGGTGAAAGTCCGCACGCGAGTGATCCCCGGATGGCAGCAGTCCACATTCGGGCTTCGGGATTATTCCCAACTGCCCGCGGGGGCGCGCGACTACTTGCGCCTCCTCGCCGACGAGGTAGGCGTCGAAGTTGCCATGGTCTCGACAGGCCCCGAGCGCGGCCAGGCCATCTGGCTAAAAGAAAGTTTCCTGGCCGACTTGGTCAACGCGCGCTAGGGCTTCGTGACGTAATAGGGCGTCAGAATTAAATCTTCGAAAGGGCAGGGTTTCAACCCTGCCGTACCGACGGCTCCCCCTCACCCCCAGTCCCTCTCCCCCTGGAAAGGGGGAGAGGGTGGCCGGGAGCCGGGTGAGGGGGTCAGTACGGCGGGACTGAAGCCCCGCCCTTTCGGCGTTATTGTAACGAGGACTTGCGTGACCAAGTACTGGGCGTTGAGGCGTTCCGGCCGGCGGTGAATAAGACCCTGGACGAGAAAGCTCGAAGCCATCCTGGGAAGTAATGCTCACCTTCGAACAAGCACAGTCGGTGGTCCGGGAAAAACTCGGCACGGTCAAGCGCGATTTGAAAGCGGAAGCGGCTCCACTTGGACAGGCTCTTAACCGGGTGCTGGCCGAAAACGTCGAGGCCGACCGCGACTATCCCCCCTTCAACCGCTCGACCCGCGATGGCTACGCCGTTCGTTCCGCCGATGTGGGTACAGCGCCGGCAGCCCTCGACTGCGTGGGTGAAGTCCGCGCAGGGGAAAGCTTTGCCGGCCAGGTGGCTTCAACGCAGTGCGTGCGAATCATGACGGGAGCGCCGCTTCCGCCCGGCGCGGACGCGGTGGTGATGTTCGAGCAGGCACACGAAAGCGACGCGCGGGTGAGCGTCCAGCGGCCGGTCGAGCCCTGGGAGAACGTCGTGCGGCAGGGGAGTGAAGCCGCGGCCGGGAACGTGGTAGTCCACGAAGGGCGGCGGCTCGGCGCGGCCGAACTCGGCTTGTTGGCCTCGGTCGGGCGGAAGGACGTCAACGTCTTCCGTCAGCCGAGCGTGGCGATTCTTCCTACCGGCGACGAAGTCGTGCCGGTTGACCGCCAGCCTGAATGGTTCCAGGTCCGTAACAGCAATGCTGTGACCCTGGAGGCGCAGGTGGCGCAGGCCGGCGGAGCACCCCGCAGGCTCGGCGTCGCTCCTGACGATAAAGCGGCGTTGCGGCGGATGATTGAAGAAGGCCTGGAGGCGGACCTCTTGCTCCTGAGCGGCGGCATCTCCGCCGGCAAATACGATTTTGTGGAGGAGGTCCTCAAGGAACTCGGCGCCGAGTTCTATTTCCACGGCGTCGCCATCCGGCCGGGCAAGCCTCTGGCTTTCGGTTATGTTCGCGGAAAATTTTTCTTCGGTCTGCCCGGCAACCCCGTCTCCACTTACGTGACCTTTGAACTCTTTGTGCGGCCCGCCCTCGGCATGCTGCAAGGGGCTGAGTTTGAGTTTCCCGTTTTTCTTCGCGCGCGCATGGGCAAGCCCTTCAGGCAGAAACCGGGGTTGACGGCGTTCATGCCCGCGCGGGTGTGTCTGGAGAACCTGGACCCGGTGGTCAACCTCGTCGGTTGGCAGGGGTCGGGGGACCTGGTCGGCGTCGCGGCGGCAAACTGCTTCCTGGTTGTCCACCCCGAACAGTCTGAAATTCCCCGGGGCGAGTGGGTGGATGTGCTGCCGCGAGACGCGTGAGGGATAATCCTGGTCAGCTTGGTGCTCGACCCCGGGTGGAGCGGAGATTGTGAGCCGGAAACTGTGCGGCAGTCGGTGGCCGGGGCGCTCGTCAAGATGAGCGCCCGAACGCTCCGCGCCATCAAGCGAAATCCCAAGGGCGATCCGCTCGAGATCGCGCGGATTGCCGGCATTGCTGCGGCGAAACGGGCTGCGGAGCTGATCCCGCTGTGCCATCCGCTGCTGCTCAGTCATATTGAAGTGGACGCCCGGTTGTGCAAAAATGGCGTTGAAATTACCGCGAAAGTGCGCTCCACGGGGCGAACGGGCGTCGAAATGGAATCCTTAACTGCTGCGGCAATAGCTGCTTTGACGATTTACGACATGTGTAAGGCCCTCGACCGGGGGATTGAAATCACCCGGCTCCGGCTGCTCGAAAAGAGCGGCGGAAAGAGCGGAACCTATCGCGCCCCCCGGCTCCGGGCGGGCCGCGCTCGATAGACGTCCGGCGAAAGGCTGGCAGGCATGCAGGTGGGTCTGAAGATTCTCGTCGTGGACGATAATCCGACGATCCTCAAGCTCCTGGTGCAGACCCTCGAAAAGTGCGGGGAACTGATCACCGCCAGCGACGGGGCGGACGCGCTGATGAAGGCCGTCGACCAGAAGCCGGACCTGATCATTTCGGACTACTCCATGCCGGTGATGGATGGCCGCGCGCTGTACGAAAAGCTGCGCGCCCGCAAGGAGACGCAGAATATCCCGTTCGTCTTCCTCGCCTCCCAAAAAGAAATCGACGAGCGCCTGCGCATGCTGGTGGACGGAGTGGAGGATTACTTCGTCAAGCCGTTTTTTGCGAACGACCTCGCGCGCCAAGCCCGCCGGATCACGGCCCGACTCCACCAACAACGGGTGGAGAAGATGGGCGGAGGGAAGATCGCAGGCCACCTCAGCGAGATGAGCCTGATCGACTGGATGCAGACCCTCGAACAGGGCCGGAAGACCTGCGCGCTCCTCCTTCATTCCGGCAAGGAGCAGTGCACTCTCTACTTCGCGGACGGCTCCGTCAACCACGCCGTCTGCGGCGACTTGGTGGGCAACAAGGCGGTTTTTAAAGTCCTGACCTGGGCCGACGGGGAATGGGAAGTGGACTTCTCCAAAACCTCGTCCGAGCGCACGACGACGATGTCCACCCAGGCTTTGATGATGGAGGGCCTGAGGCTGCTCGACGAGGCTAACCGCGACGCCCGATAGCGTCGTTCCAACTTCATGTGCCGAAATGCTTAAGCCGGGGCCTTTCGAGCATTCTCGAAAGCGCTGCTCAGGGAAATAGCTTCAAATAGTTGGAACGGCACTAGCGCGACGGCTCTCGCCGGGTCCGCCTTCATCCCTGCCGGCATTCCTTCAAAGCTATTCACCCATGCCTGCCTTGCTTCGCGCCAAAATTATTGTGTTGAGCGATGCCGCAGCGGCGGGACGGCGCGAAGACAAGTCGGGCCCGGCGGTGCGGGAGCTGCTGGAGTCCCGCGGTTGGGTGGTGGTCGCGTGCGAAGTCCTGCCCGACGAGCCAAGCCGGCTGCGCGAGCGCCTGGAGGCGTGGACTGACGCGACGGACTGCGACGCCGTCTTCACCACGGGGGGAACTGGACTCGGGCCGCGCGACATAACGCCCGAAGTGACTCGCGCGACCATCGAAAAAGAAATCCCGGGGCTTGCCGAAGCGATGCGCGCTGAAGGCGTCAAGAAGACGCCGAGGGCGACCCTCTCGCGGGCAGTGGCCGGAGCGCGCAAAGGCAAACTCATCCTCAATCTT